>JAYENB010000236.1:0-2059 GCA_034721855.1 Bacteroidota bacterium | reverse complement strand
TGTATAAGTTCCAGTGATACATACGTATTGACAGTGTATCCAATACCTGTTGCCACAGCCACAAATGACGGTCCTGTATGCGATGGAGAATCATTTACAGTAAATGAAACCGGCGGTGATGCAAATTTATGGGCTTGGTCATCAGATGGAGCAGCCATTTTCTCTGATCCAAATACTCAAAATCCAACAATTACAAATGCAGTTAATGGAGAAACTTTCACTGTTACCGTTACAGATATTAATGGATGTGAAAATACTGATCAGACTACGGTAACAATTTATGCTCTACCAACAGCCACAGCCACAAATGACGGTCCTGTATGCGATGGAGAATCATTTACAGTAAATGAAACCGGCGGTGATGCAAATTCATGGGCTTGGTCATCAGATGGAGCAGCCATTTTCTCTGATCCAAATATTCAAAATCCAACAGTTACAAATGCAGTTAATGGAGAGACCTTCACCGTTACCATAATGGACATCAACGGTTGTACAGCATTGGATAATGTGGATGTCACAGTGAATCCCAATCCCACAACACCAACGGTTAACGTTGATTGTTCCGGCGGCGCAGACAATGGCATTATCGAAGTAACAGCACCAACAGGAGCAGATTATGAATATACCGTTGATGGAACGTATCAAACATCCCCTTACATTGGGCCACTAATAAATGGTACTTATACGGTTACGGTAATGAATATTAGTACTGGCTGTACTTCAGCCGATACGCCGGTGAACCTGGATTGCGGTTGTTCAAACCCAACCTCATTAACCCTGAGTTCAAATGCTGGAGAAACATGCGACCTTTCACCGGTTACCGTAAGCGGCAATACCTTTGGTGGCAGTGCTACAGAAGTTAATCTATCTCACGATGGCAATGGGACATTGGATGAAACATATTTTGCAACATCTCCCTTTGAATTTACTTATACGCCAGTTGCTGCCGATGAAGGAACTGATGTTACCATTACGGTGGAAACAGATAACCCTGAAGGAGCTCCATGTACAAGTTCCCTTGATATATATGTGTTGACAGTGTATCCAATACCTGTTGCCACAGCAGGCAGTGATTCTCCTGTGTGTGAAGGTGAAGATATTAACCTGACAGAGTCAGGTGGTGATGCCACTACATGGTCGTGGTCAGGACCGGATACCTTTACATCCACAGATCATTACCCGGTTATCTCTGCTGCAACACTTGCCGATGCAGGCACATATTCAGTAACCATCACTGATGTCAATGGTTGTACCAACACTTCTGATGTGGATGTGACTGTTAACCCCTTGCCTGTTGCTACAGCCAGTAGTAATTCTGCTGTATGTGAAGGTGAAGATTTAATGCTGAATGAAACAGGAACCAGTGCTGTATCATGGTCATGGACAGGGCCTGGTGGATTTACATCCCCTGATCACAGTCCAACCATAACAGGTGTGACCACAGGAGCAGGCGGCACCTATACAGTGGAAATTATCGATGCCAATGGCTGTACCAATACCGATGATGTAGTTGTTACGGTTAATGCCGCACCTCCAACACCAACGGTTAGCACAGATTGTTCAGGCGGTGAAGATGCCGGAATAATTAATGTGACAGCACCAATAGGAGCAGAATATGAATATACCATTGATGAAACATATCAAGACTCAACCACCTTTGGGCCACTTGCAAATGGTATATATACAGTGACAGTTATGAATATTAATACCGGATGTACTGCCGAAAGCGCTGCAATTAATCTTAGCTGTGGTGGCTGTGCCAATCCGCCAACGCTTACGCTGAGTTCAAATGCAGGTGAAGTGTGTGGTTCTGAACCGATTACTGTTAGTAATAACAATTTCGGCGGCAGTGCCACCCAAGTTACACTAGATCATGATGGTGCGGGAAGCCTTGATGAAACCACAATCACAAACTCCACTTTTGTCTTTACATACACCCCGGATGTTGCTGATGCAGGTAACGATGTTACCATTACTATCACTACCGACAACCCGCTTGGAGCTCCCTGTACCCCTGCAGAAGAAACATTTACGTTGACAGTATATCCGTTGCCGAATG
>JAYENB010000235.1:0-2071 GCA_034721855.1 Bacteroidota bacterium | reverse complement strand
GATAATGAATCCATATTTTCTACAAAAATATCAGCACAAAACCTCAAACCCGGTTTGTATATTTTACAATTAATCAGTGAATCAAACGTTAAAACAGTAAAAATAATTAAACAATGATACACCTCCCAGGCATACCCACCGAAGCCGATGTTATGGAAAACGGCCTTGATTTGGGTGAGATGCACAAAAAACTATTAGAGAAGGTGGAGGAACTGACTTTGTACATCATGGAGCAGGAAAAACGCATCAAAAACCTTGAAAAACAATTGAAACAATGAAAAAATTAACATACATATTATTATTGTTGACAGGATGCTGCTTGTTGCTTTCCGGCAAGGCACTTGCACAATTTCCAATAAAAGAACTTTTTGTGGATACCTCAAAACTTGGCAATTACCAGGACAGAAAAGCACTCAAAAGGGATTACCTCAGCATACATGAAGTAAATCAAATGTATTTTTATGATTTTGATACAACAAATTTATTACTTTTTTCAGGGGGGGAGTATGGTGGAGAAATAGGAGAAGTTCATTACTTAGAAAACAATAAATTTCTGCGGTATGAAATTAAAGACAACCAAACATTAAACAGCCTGCTGCCGGGGTGCCGGTTTTTTTATGAATTTGCGGATTTAAACAGGGAGCGTGTAATAGCCAAATACAACGGCAAATATTTCCGTTATGAAGATTTTAACTACCTGATACGCGAAATGGGCAAAGGCGATATGCCGCAAATAGCCAAAATTAAAGCCCTGGCACAATGGCGACTATGGATGTTTGATGACAATGTTCATGTGATGAGTATGGATACGGTTAAATATATGGTTCCCGGAGAAAAATACATTATTGATGGTGAAAAAAAATCTAATATTTGTGAGGGGGATGATTATAAAGCATGGTATGAAGGGAAAATAGAAATTGACGGTAATACTTATGATTATAATGCCATATTTTTATACGATAATAGAACGATACATGAATTTGGTGCATATTACCCAAAAGGAGCAATTAATAATAGTGTTGGAGTTGTACCTGTTTCTTTACGTTGTAAAAACATTTATAGCACTCAAGACAGGAGCAGTAATGACATTGAAATATTTCATAATGGAAATCAAATTTCACCAGAAAATCAAAACGGGAAAAGTGTTTTCTATTACACCAATAATTTAGGGAATACTCAATTGAAATATACTGATGTATCTGATTTAGGAAATCAGACCAAATTCAGGTTTTATGCATCAACGGGGCCGCAAACTTCAAACATATCTCTTGTTCATGAAACAACTTCAATAGATGTTTACAATACAGCGGATTTCGCATTAACAGGCGTTTTACCTTCCGGCATGTACTTAATCAAATACCTTAATGCCTCTGGCAATTGGAAATTCATATCAGATGTCGTCCTCATCCCCGAAGACATTGATGACTCGGAAACCATATTTATGACGGGTTATACCCTTGAAATCCATTACCTTGAGCAAAGTTTTGATAATACAACGGCAATGAATGATTACATCATGGAGCAGGAAAAACGCATCAAAAACCTTGAAAAACAACTGAAACAATGAAAAAATTAACATACATATTGTTATTGTTGACAGGATGCTGCCTGTTGTTTTCCGGTAAGGCACTTGCACAATTCCACCCAATAAAAGAACTTTTTGTGGACACCTCAAAACTTGGCACTTACCAGGGCAGGAAAGAGCTGAGTAAGAAACGGTTAAGTATATACGAAGTAAATAGGATGTATTATTACGATTTTGATACAACAGAAATATCAGGGGTTACAGGGGCTCAGGTTTATGGTGGAATTTTAGGGCAGTTGCATTTCTTTGAAAACAATAAATTCCTGCGGTATGAAATAAAAGACAACAACACATTAAACAGCCTGCTGCCGGGGTGCCGGTTTTTTTATGAATTTGCAGATTTGAACCGGGAGCGCGTGATAGCCAAATACAACGGCAAATATTTCCGTTATGAAGATTTTAACTACCTGATACGCGAAATGGGCAAAGGCGATATGCCGCAAATAGCCAAAATTAAAGCCCTGGCACAATGGCGACTATGGATGT
>JAYENB010000234.1:0-10571 GCA_034721855.1 Bacteroidota bacterium | reverse complement strand
ATACCGCTAAAAATAATTAAAAAAGTTGGAAGCAATCAGTTGGAAGACCGAAGTCGGGAGTCGGAAGTCGGAAGATTGAAGATACCATGTAGTGCAGGCAGGTTGTACTTCTGACAGGTTATTTTCAACGGTTTTATCTTAATCTGTTCCTTTATACTCACTTTATCTTAGCCTCAAATCCGCAAGTGGTTTGCGTAACGAAGGGCTAAAATATACGCCAGATGCGGGAAGCGCCAACATGAGCACTGTAATCGTAGCCGTAGCTACGGTGAAGCGCGCAATGTTGAGCATTGCCGCAGATGGCGTATAGTTTAGCGATACAGTAGTAAACTACTTGTGGATTTGAGGCTTAGTTAAACGAATAGCTAATAGTTCCTTTAAGTCCAAAATTATATGGGAAAACTCCTGTTTTTTTAAGATTATAATTATAATACTGTGGTATTTTATAAAGTAATTCTAAAGAAAATCCTATATTATTAATTATTTTTATTTCTGCACCTCCTCCGATTATAAAATTAAACAAAAATATTTTTTCATCAATTTTCTTTTCATTTGCTGCATCATAACCTTTATTATATATTAAGTTATTATATAATCCCGTTGTTATAAAAGGATGTAACAATTTATTTGAATTTTTTAAAAAGTAATATTTAAAATTTACCGGAGCTATAAACCAATATTCAGTATATTCATAATTTACATAAATGTAAGGACCATAAAGGGTGTAGAGTGTATATTCCTCCTCAAAATATCTTTTAGAAAATTCAATACCAGTAGAAACAAAAAGCCCTTTATAAATATTATGTTCGTATGATAAGCCTAAGAAAGATTTATAATCTCCATTAAGAGCTGATCTTTTTAACGTATAATTTACTCCCACCGAAGATTTTTTAAACAAGCTGTCCTTTTCCTGTGAAAAGGATAAATTAAAACATATCAAAAGCATTAATGTAAGGAAAAATATTTTTTTATAATTCATGATAATTTATCTTTCTAAATACCAAGACCCCGGATACGCCTGCTGCCCGGAAGGCTTGTGTTATTTGTCCTGCTTATTCGGTATTGTAACCAATCAGTATTAACAAAAGTAGCTCCTAACCGCAAAGATAGAGAGACGCTAAGTTTAAAAATTTTAAAATTTATTTACAAATCTTTTGAACCCTTTTATTAATATGGGTACATTGAAATTAATTAAAAAACCTAATCGTTTATTAGCCAGTTTTAAATGAGATATAATCTGTGCCCCGTGAACAAGTAATATTGTTTCAATAGCTTTTACCTCAATAATAATTTCATTTTCAACCAAAATGTCCATTCTAAACCTTTTAGATAATTCTACTCCATTGTATACCAAAGGAATTGAAACTTCTGTTTTAATTTTCAAACCCCGTTTTTTCAACTCATATACCAAACATTCTACATAAATTGATTCAAGCAGGCCAAGTCACATTGCTTTATGAACTTTAATGCAAGCATCAAGTATAATTTTTGACAAGCGATTTAATTCTTCTTTTTCCATTTCATTGCGACTTTGCGTCTTCGCGGTAACAATTAAATGTACCTGACTATTTACTCGGCATTTTTTCCATATAAAACATAATAACGGCGTTTTTTCTTCAATAAATAAATATTGAGCTTTACATTGATCACAAAGAAAAACTTTAAAATCAAATCTTTTGGTGTTTCTTTTAATTTGGAGTCCTTTAAATATTCCCGGTATTGTTTAAACCCATTAATGACCTCCGGAGAAATATCATTTTGGGATATCACCTGAAGATTTTTTTGTTCTATAGCTCCCATATAGTCATGTATAGACCAATGATGAAAGTTCATCTTCTTTTTCCAGGCATTGAACCACGATCCTTTTTTCCGCGTGTGAACTATATCGGCAATAATAAAATGTCCGCAGGGCTTTAGCACACGATGTAGCTCATTTAAAAACTGATGTTTATCCGGATAGTGAAAAGCACTTTCGATGTTAAGGATATAATCAAAACTGTTATCGCTTATCTGACTCAGGTTTTGAGCATCATCTTCAAAAAACTCAACATTCAAAATCCCTTTTTTCTCCTTTTCGGCATTGGCAATTTCCACATTGTTCGTATTTATATCAATACCCACAATTTCCCCGGCATCAAAATGTTCAGCCAGGTAAAATGACACCGTCCCGTTACCACAACCCAAATCAAGAACAGATTTGTCTTTCATAGAGGGGAAAAGGTTTACACAATAATTGATTAGATTTTGCTGAGCCTGCATAAAGTTTTCATTTTCCTTATGCTGATAGGGATAATGAAGCATCTGGTGATTTCCATCTAGTCTTTTCAGGGCAGCATTCATGGCCTGATAATAATTGCCTGTGGTAAAAGCCGATTTTAGTAATTTAGGTGCTGACATATTTTTATTTTTCATGGGTGACAAATATAAAAATTCCATAAGAGTAACCATAAGAACCACATAAAATATGACATAACCCGCTTAACACAACTTGAACAGTAGCGTGAAAAGCATGTCATGAGTCTTCTGGTTTTGGCATAAAGCACAATGAAAAGAGCAAGCATTGTGTAAAAACAATCAATAAGAAGAGGACGGCAGATTTTTTCTTCATCATTTACATTTGTTGCTCTATGCTAAAATTTAACGGATTATCGTGCAATCGCCCCGTCTCACCATCGTGCCTTCTACCCATCTCACAACTCACAACTCACAACTCATCACTCCATCACACCATCTCTCCGTCACATCGTCTCACTATCACTCTGTCTCTCAGTCACTCCGTCTCTCTATCTCTCTATCTCTCCATCACACAATCAACGTTCGCCAACTCGCCCCATCGCCCTATCGCCATCGTTCTATCGTTCCTTCGTTCCATCGTGCTATCACCTTATCACCCGGGCCGGCTTTGCCGTATTTTAACTGGTTTTTATTGAAAGCTTCCATAATGAGTGTGCCGCCCGGTTTTAGCAGTTCATAAACCCGTTGATGAAATGTTTTTCTTTCTTCCGGCGGCAAATGGAGAAAAATGATACCTGCAGCATCGTAAGCGTTTTCCTGCAAATCCAGAAATTGAACACATATCGGGATAAACGGTGATATTGCAGTTCCTACCTTTTTTCTTAGCCATGGCCATACTTTTGCGTTGCGCTACCTTGCTTTGGTCAACAGCCACGACATCCCATCCCTGGCTTGCTGCAAACACTGCATTTCTGTCTTCTCCTGCACCAAGTTCCAACAAATAGCCAGGTGTCAGTTGTTGAATTTTATGCTTGAAATAATCATTGGCTTCCGTGTCAAATCGTTTGTTCCAATGAGATTTTGTCATGATGCTACATTAAATTCAACCCCTGTAAGCTTTTCCGATAAAACCCATAATTTTTTCCTCGTTTCAGCGTCTTTTGCTGATGCCGGAATGAAAGCAGGCTTAGGACTCCCTCTCCATTCATGTAACTTGTCAGGGCCATAATAATCTCCGGATTGCACATCATCCGATGTTGCCACTTTAACAATTGGAAGCATGCCTTTCGATGCAGGCTGTGTGATAATTGGCATAATCATTTTGCCAAGCACTTTTATCAGCGGATAGGGTTTTACACTGTAAAACAAATTTGTTCTTGATACGCCGGGATGTGCCGCGAGCGACATAACATCGATGTTTTTGTTTTTTAACCGGGAATTCAATTCCAGGGCAAACATCAGGTTTGCCAGTTTGCTTTGCCGGTATGTTTTAAACCGGTGGTATTTTTTTTCAAACATGAGGTCATCAAAATGAATCTTCCCATTTCTGGCAGCAATGCTTGATACCGTTACAATACGGCTTCCGGGGTTGTTCTTTAACAACGGGAACAATTGAGCTGTCAACGCAAAATGTCCGAGATGATTGGTGCCAAACTGCAATTCAAAACCATCTTTTGTTTCCCCGTGGGGTGGTGCCATTACACCCGCATTGTTAATCAGAATGTCAATATGATCCAGGTAATGACGCATTGCTTCCGAAAACTTTTCCACTGAAGACAGATCAGCCAAATCCAACGCCCTGGTTTCAATTTGAGCATCAGAATACTCACTTTCTATCGCTGTTTTGGCATCCTCCAGTTTCTGCTTATTCCGCCCGGTCATAATTACTCTGCCGTTGTTCTTTGCCAGCAGTTTACTGGTTTCAAATCCCAGGCCGCTGTTTGATCCCGTCACAACAACAATTTTTTCTGACATGTCGGGAATATCTGACACATTCCATTTTTTCATAACCATTATATTTTTACAAGTAACAAGCAAACACGTAAATCGTTTAATTTTTTTTTAACAGTTTGTAGGGCACATCAGCGGACAAAAAACACCTGTCAAGTCTACCATAATAAAAGGTGATGATTATAACATTATGCTTTACACTTGATAACGGAAGACCTGACAGGTGGATTAACATGGAAAATAAAAATAACAAAACATTTATGTAAATTTGGAAACTGTCATTTTTCTCTTAAAACAAAATACATTATATTTACCTTTTGCTTAGCGATTGCGAGAAGCAAATTAAATAGAGTCTATCAATAAAGTAAGTGTCTAATTCATAATGTTCGAGTTCAAGGTTTGCGAAGTATTGGCAACCAGGAGTCCCGATTGCTATCGGGATGACTGGTTGTCAATGCGAGCGTAACGCAGAAATCGGACATTATGGACGGACACTAAATAGAAATTTGCCTATGAAAAAGAACAAATTAACCTGGCTCATTCTGGTTCTGATAAGTTTTGGTTTGTATGTCAATACCATACCTCACGAATTTGCCCTCGATGACAAAATGGTAATCCAAAACAATGTTTACACGCAAAAAGGCATAGAGGGCATAGGGGATATCTTGTCTCATGATATGATGGCAGGCATGTTTGGCGAAGATGCTTCCATTGTTCAGGGAGGCAGATACCGCCCCCTGAGTATGGTCAGTTTCGCCATCGGGCAATCGGTATTTGATGGAAATCCACATGTGATGCATTTCTTTAATGTGATTTTCTATGTGTTATCGGTCTTGTTATTGTATAAGGTGATGCTAAAAATTTTCCCCCCTGAGAAAGGAAAAAATCCATTGCTGTCCCTCGCTTTTATTGCAACATTGATATATGCTGCACACCCCATACATACAGAAATTGTGGCCAACATCAAAGGACGTGATGAAATTTTTGCTTTCCTGGGAGCTTTTGCTGCACTGTGGTTTGCCATTCGCTATGCCGAAACCCGCAGGCCTGTTAACCTGTTTTGGATTTTCCTGGTGTTTTTCCTCGGAATGATGTCAAAAGAGATTGCATTTACGTTTCTGTTTGTCATCCCGTTCAGCCTTTGGTTTTTCAAGCTGTCAAAAAAACGGGACATCTGGATTACACTTCTCCCTGCCCTGGGAGCTGCCGCGTTATACCTTGTCGTGAGGATGTCTGTCCTGGGGCAGCTTATGGGAGAACCCTCCGGGCAATTGATGAACAACCCGTTTCTTGAAGCTGAAGCCGGTGAAAAATACGCCACCATTTTTTATACCCTTGGATTGTACCTCAAACTGCTTATCATTCCACATCCACTGACATGGGATTATTATCCCTATCACATTCAGTTGATTGAATGGAGCAACTGGAAAGCCATTTTGCCTTTGATAATTTATGCCTCATTGGGAGTGCTGGCGCTTGCCGGACTGAAAAAACGCCGCTTGTATGCATGGGCGATTTTGTTCTTTTTGGCTACCTTGTCCATGACATCCAACCTAATAATAAACATCGGGGCATTTATGAGTGAGCGTTTTATGTTTTTTCCCTCCGTTGCTTTTGCCGTAATACTGGCTTTTTATCTGCTGAAATTGCAAAAAATCAAACACGGGAAACAAATCCTGGTATATACCTTGGTGATTATTGTGGGATTGTATTCTGTAAAAGCGATAAGCCGGAATACCGTATGGGAAAACAGCCTGACATTGTTTGGGCATGATGTTGAGATTTCAAAAAATTCTGCCAAGGGAAATTCCTCCTATGGCAGTGAATTGTATGCCAAAGCCGAAAAATTACAGGATAAGGGCAAGCGAAATGAAATGATGAAAGAAGCCATCCCGTATTTCAAAAAAGCCATGGAAATTCATCCAAATTACATTGAACCGATGGTGCGTATGGCAAACATCCGGTATGTGGTTTTTAAGGATGTGAAAGGCATGATAGATTATTACATCCGTGTGCTTAAAATTGCACCTGAAAATCAGGACGCCTGGGGTAACATCTACGGGGTGTTAACACAAAATATTGACCAGCCTGTTTATGAGATCAAGACCTGGAAACGCATAGCTGATATCAACCCAAATCATCCTGAATTGTGGGAAGCAATGGGCGATTTGTACTTAAACAAACGTTACAAACCTGACTCAGCCATTATGATGTTTGAAAAAGCAGAAAAATTGTCTCCCAATGATGCCGAAGTGCTTCGTAAATTGGGTTTTGCTTATGGAACCATGCACAGGCCTGTCAAAGCACGTCAATATTTTGAGAAACTGCTGGACCTAAAACCAAACGATGCCGAAGCGCTCAAATTCATTGGTATATCATACGGAATTGAAGGTAAAGATGAAAAGGCGGTAGAGTACCTTGAGCGTTCACTAGCAATAAATCCCCAGGATGAACAAGCCAGAACAAATCTGGAAATTGCCAAACGAAGATTGCAGCGTTAAAACTGACTTATCCTTTTACCTGATACGGTCAGCCGCTTTCACCCTCGCTTCGTCTTTCCCGATGTTGCGGATGGCAAGATAGAGGAATATGATACTTACCACAGGCAGGATGATGGCCACATTAAAATCTTTTTCGGCATTCAGTTTTTTGGCTGCATCAAACATGTAGAAAACAATCAGACCTATCAGACCTATGTTTAAAAAGATATTAACCCCGCACAGGCGCATTTGCAATACCCTGTGTTTGTAAAGAAAAATGATAAGCACACTCAGCCCCGTAGAAATTCCCAATAACGTAGTTAGAGGCAGGGTTTTGTATGTGTTTTCCAAAAGTTCATCATTGACTACCCCGTTGTGAAAAAAATCAACCACCAGGTTTTTTTCAGGGATAAGATGCCCAAGGGGAATGAAAAACATAACAATCCCGACAATAACGGCGCCAAGCAAATACAGTGTCTGAATACGTTGAATCATAATGCACAATTTTCGGCAAATTTACGATATTATTTGTAATTTTCCACAACCGGATTTGAGCTTAAACAATATCTGCCTGATAACTTTTTTTGTTGGGCAGCGGGAACATGTTTGCTCTCATTAAATATTGTTTCTGCCTCCGGTCTATATCTGCCCTGTGGTATGGGGCTGTTGTTATCCGCCCAAACAGGATTTTCCGCTGGTCAATCTGTTGCGCGGGCAAACAGTACCCCATCCCACAGGGCAGGATGCCGGCCTGCGTCAGGCTGCGAAAAAGAAAAGAGAGAACTCCCTTTAAGCTTTTATAAAGTTTTGCATGGTAAAAAAGGCATATACATACATGAAAATTTTATCTTCGCAGTAATAATTGTTTGTTGGAAATGTTATTAAGAAAACCCGTTAAGTACATATTAGGTTTTATTATCGGCGGAATATGTGTATTGTCAGCGCCCCTGCAAGCACAAAATCATTTGCCTTATCCGGTTATTTTTGTTCATGGGCTTGCCGGAAGTGAAACTACATTTGGAGGCACACTCGAATACTTGCGCGACGAGCAAAATCTTGGGCCTGTCAATGTGTTTGACATTGTTTTAAACGCTGATAATAATACCGAAACAGCACTTTTGATAATGTTGATATCAACTGCGACGGGGACCATGATGATTATATCACTGGCATCAACGAAAGTTATTACACCTACCGTGACAATCCTGCCATGCCTTTACCGCACAATATTCGTTACACATGGCTTACTTCCATCTGGCCTGATTGGGCAAGCAATCTCACTGGTGATGGTGCTGTTGCCATTGAACGTCAATGGTTGCATGAAAATGGACAACCTCTCCCTGCAGGCATAACAGACACATGCCTGACCAATGTTTTTCATACATCCGAAGGTGGTGATTATGCTACAGTTATGCGCGGGTTGGACGAACCGGAGCAATTTCCCCTGGCATACACCATACATCCCGGTGACAGCATTGTAGGGTTTATTAGTCTGGGGCAAAATTACAGTTTGGTTGATAAAGATATGTTTTTGATACCCTGCAATAATGAGGAAGCTGTTGAAATCAGTGTAATCGGTGATACAACCCTGATGGATAGTATTTTTGTTTATGATAAATTTCAACAGCTTCTTTTTGCTCAGATTATAACAGATTCAGCGCATCAAATACATATAAATCTGCCTGATTATAACCCCAATAGCCTGTATATATGTTTGTCGGGCACAGCTGGCATCGAATCCTGGCAAAATCCTTACTATATGGTAGTTAGTCCGGTTGAATCATTTGATAAAACAGAAATTTCTGCGTCATCGACAAAAGTGTATCCAAACCCCGCCAATCAGAAACTGCATATTAAAACTAAGCACAACAACCAGGTGTTTGCAGTATTGACCAATCTTCAGGGGAAAAAAGTCATGCAATTTCATTTTTCCGGACATTATGAACTTAACACCAGCAGTCTGATGCCCGGCATTTATTGCCTGAGCCTAAAAAACAAAAAAATCACCGAGCACCATAAAATTATCATCAAAAGATAAATTTTATATGTTCTTTTCCAAATAATTAGTGCTTGTCCATAATGTCTTTCTATTTTAAGAGTCTGTTTATAAAGTAAGTGTCTAATTCATAATGTTCGAGTTCAAGGCTTGCGAAGTATTGGCAACCAGGAGTTTACTGGCGTAAATGACTGGTTGTCGATACAAGCGTAACGCAGAAATCGGACATTATGGACGGACACTAATTAGTGCTTGTCAATAGAGTAAGTGTCTAATTCATAATGTTCGAGTTCAAGGCTTGCGAAGTATTTAAAACCAAGGAGTTTACTTTCGTAAATAACTGTTTTAAATACGAGCGTAACGCAGAAATCGGACATTATGGACAGACACTAATTAAGCATTCAGGACAATAAAATGCTTTTGTTTTCAGTATAATGTTGTACATTTGCATAATTTTGGCTGCACTTGGCATAGCTCAAGCGAGCTTGGCTCTGCCCTCGTTTGCACAAAATTTGTTTCTTGACAGAAAAGAATTAATAGAAGGCTCTTATAAAACATGAATGCAATGGAACAACAAAAAAATGATGTGGAAGCTGTTCAGGAACTGAATAAAAAATACCAGTTGCTGACAGATGAGATAAGAAAAAAAGTGTTCGGACAAGACCAGGTGATAGAAGAAGTGCTGATTGGAATTTTTTCACGCGGGCATTGTTTGCTTGTTGGTGTCCCGGGACTTGCAAAAACATTGCTGGTCAATACCATTGCCCAGGCATTGGGATTGAAAAATAAGCGCATTCAGTTTACGCCTGATTTGATGCCATCTGACATCATCGGTACTGAAATCCTCAATGAGAAAAGAGAATTTAAGTTCATCAAAGGCCCATTGTTTGCCAATTTTATTTTGGCTGATGAGATTAACCGTACCCCGCCCAAAACACAATCCGCCTTGCTTGAAGCTATGGAGGAAAGGGCTGTAACGGCTGCCGGTACGCATTATAAACTTGATAAACCATTTTTTGTGCTGGCAACCCAAAACCCCATTGAGCAGGAAGGAACCTATCCTTTGCCAGAAGCCCAGCTAGACAGATTTATGTTCAATATTTATGTGGATTATCCGGAATTTGAGGATGAAATCACCATCGTGAAAAAAACAACTGCCGATTTGGATGTGGATATAAAACCTGTGATGACAGCAGAAGAAATCATTGGTTTTCAAAAACTCATAAGGCGGGTACCTGTCAACGACCAGGTGTTGAAGTACGCCGTAGAACTGGCGTTTAAAACACGCCCCGGCTTATCGCAACAGCATCCCCTGACAGAAAAATACATTCAGTGGGGAGCCGGTCCGAGAGCTTCTCAGTACCTCGTCATTGGAGCAAAAACACATGCCGTGCTTCACGGAAAATATTCCCCTGATATTGAAGATGTCAAAGCCGTTGCGAAAATCATCCTGAGACATAGAATTATTAAAAATTATAAAGCTGAAGCTGAACGTTTATCCGTTGAAGAAATTATTGATGCTTATCTTCAGGAATAATGAAGAACCTTTGTAACTGTTCACATTTTAAAATTAAATAACTGTTAATTGACCTAATTTCTAATTGCTCTAATTAATCTAAAAAATGACCAATAAAACTAATTATTAGAATGATTGCAGTTGCTGTTCCGGAATTAAAAGATGAAGCAAAACCATTGTGGCAAGAAGCAAAAGAATTGAATTTGATTTTTAACTCTATTTATAAAAAAGTAAGTTAACATTTTACACATTGGGATTTGGGTATTGATTAGGTCAATTAGGTCAATTAGAAATTATAAAAATGTATAAACTAAGAAATTGATGTTAAATAAATATACTGTGAATGATTACGAATCTTTTGAGATATATATTGCCCGGTGTTGTTTTGTTTATG
>JAYENB010000233.1:0-2072 GCA_034721855.1 Bacteroidota bacterium | reverse complement strand
CCGTTTTCGAGATAATAAACAGTGTATTGCCCTTGTGCGAGGCCGGAAACCTGCACACTTTGTTGTCCATCATCCGTAAGGTTTATGGTGCGGACGGGCTGGCCGTAGATGTTGTTGATTTTGATTTCACTGCCTGCTGCCTCACAATACACTTCTACGGTGAAATTTCCTGCGTTTGGATTGGGAATGATGGTGAGGTTGGGGGCGGGGGTGTCGGTGTTATCGCTTTGTTCTGTGCCGGGGGCATTCAGGCTATCCTGTGCATGAATATCCTCAATGGTATTTTCATAGGTTTGCCTGCAATCCTGGATGGCAGCCATAAACGCATCCGGGACCAGGTTGCCCAATTTGGCTTCTCGTTCGGCATCAATGTAGCAGTGCCAGCGGTCAATGTAAGCAATTTCCCTGTCCATTTCAGGGATGTCAAATTTCAGTGACTCCAGCATGGTAAGCGACTGGTTGTAATTTTCACGCAAGCGCTCAAGCAGGGCATTGTCTAAGGAATATTCATAATAGCCTATCCGGGAAACATCCGGATTTTCCATGAGGGTTTCATTCAGCAACATCACATCATCCAAAGACTGATTGAACCCTGTATTTTCTGTGGCGTGGTTGATAAAGGCAAAATAGGCATCCAGCACATCGTGCAAACTCCCCCATGCTATATCCTTGTAGTAATGCACATCCGCATCAGCGTAAGCATCACAGGTTTCAATGATATTAACGTAGTTATGTATCATACCCTGGTAACCACCGGCTGATTGCACTTGCTCCAATTGAACCTACAGCGTATATAAGGCCTCATCAAGAGGCAGGCTTTGATCTTCTGAAACGGACACCAGTGGCAAGGCTGATGTTTCGGTTTCTTCCTGTGTCAAGCTGTCGGATGAAGCTGTTTCATTTAACCCTTTTCCTTTAATATGGGGACAGAAATGTACTGAAGGATTATTATCAATTAAAGTAACTGGTGTGTAATCAAACCAGCATCCCCATACGCCGAGGGAATAATTAGTACCATGAACGGGTGGTGCTGATATGTCATCTTCCCATTGATTATTATTAACATCCCAATTTGGAGGTCTCCCGCATATTGCTCTAATGTCTGTATAACCATAAATTGCATAATCGTTATTAACCGATTTCAGACAATTGTATCCATGGTTTGCAAATATCTTTCCATAATTGAGATATATGGTTTTATCATTTCCGGAAAAATAATTCCGGGCATCGTTTTCAATGTGTACATCAGTACCTGACGTGGTATATATGCCATAACGATTGTTGTTGATGTATGTACAATACAACTCCATATCAAAATTGCCTGAAGATCTGATGCCATCATAGGTGTTATTCTGAATTTCACAGATATCAATATTCAGATCGGCGCTGCTACTGCCATGGTAGAAAGCACCATAGTCATTGTTGAACATGTTTGTTACGTATAAATCCGACCCAAAACTCATGGCTTCGCAATTCAGTGCTGTATTGTTGTTGGTGAATTCACAATAGCTGAGATGTACACCTTTATTGTACACATACAGTCCGGTTTGATTTTCAATAAAGTCTGAGCCGGATACAGTTAGTGCAGAACCCCCATAAGTGTTGTTTGCATTTAACCCATATTTTCCGTACTCAAAAGTACAATCTTCAATGGTAATATTTTGCTGTCCCCAAAAACTAAAACCACGATGGCCATTGTAAATCCCATCATCAGAGGTGATTTTTATATTATTAAGTATGGTTTCTTCATCACCTGTATCAATATCATTTTGTAGCCGGCAATTTGAGCCCATTTCAATTTTTCCGTCTCTCAGTTCCACTTTATTAATACCTCCGGGGAAATGTACCGTACTTTGCTGCACTTCCATGATCTTATCATTCTGGCCGCTGCCCTGCAACACAAAGGATGAATTAGTGCCGCAGAAAATATTGTTGGTGGCATCACCGCCCGGGTTGGAGAATTTAATGTAGCCGTCGCCGGTGTAGGTAAAGGTGGCGTTATCTTCAATATATAGGTCTCCAGTAATTTCAACGTATGATTCAGAATTGTACAGGTTTATACTTGAACCTTC
>JAYENB010000232.1:0-10584 GCA_034721855.1 Bacteroidota bacterium | reverse complement strand
AACCGGGATCGTTAATATCGTCGAAAGAAGCTCCTGATACAGGCAACCAATTACCGCTAAAGCCGGCAGAAACCCCAGTTAAATTCGTTTCTTGTCCACACACGTCAAAATCATCACCGGCATCAATGACAGGCTTTTCTTTAAACACAATGGTAACAGTGTCCCTATCGTTACAATTTGGTCTATCCGGATTGTTTTCTCTCCAGATAAAATTATACGATCCGGGTTGTGTAACGTTTACTGTTGTTGCAGCAGTATCTTCATTTTGAAAGTTTGCTGCGCCTTCGTTATCCGGGTCTTCATACCAAAAACCATACGGATTTGGCAAGCTATAAAAAGCCTCGAGGTCATAAGTTAAACCACAGATAGAATCATCGTTTCCGGCATTGGCATTTGGTTTTCTGTAAAAATTCACAGTTATCGTATCCATATCGGTACATCCTCCGGCTCCTCCTGTAGTGCTTGACATGACCCAAATAAAATCAATTTCTACAGATGCTTCTCCGCCGTAAGTCCCGGGTGCAATAGTGACAGTGGGGTCGTGAACATCCGTTGAGGGATTCCACAGCAATCCGCTAACCTGGGATATCCATTTGCCATAAGCCCATCCATAACCTGTTGTATCAGCATCAAAGGTAAATGTGTTTCCACAAACCTCGGCATAATCTGAGACACCAACACTGGCAAAAGGTTCTTCGGCGAATGTACGTGTTAAAATGACCGAGTTTGAACACGTAATACCATATTCTGAATTTGTTTCTTCCCATCTGAATTCAACCGTTCTGTAATGTCCTGAATAACCGTTTATTGTTACCCCTGTAACGGGGGAGGTATCATCATCAAACGTAGGATAAATCTGCGTGCCATCATCCCAAGCTGTCCATAGCCCTTCACCGATAACATTTTGCACCTGCAGGGTATCCTCCAGACCACAAACGGTATCATAGTTATTAACCACACTGGGCTGGGGTTCCTGAATAAAAGTAACATTTATGAAATCTTTGTCTGAACATGAACCATTGGTTTCCGTCCAGGATATGGTATAGGTTCCGTAATTTCCGGTATTTAAACTTGCTGTTGTGGTTGGGGATGTTTGTGGTGAAAAATTAATACCATCAGCACTCCACTGGCCGTTTGACCCAGATATGCTGTATTCAGTACTTAATTCCACAGAACTTCCGCATACTGTAGTGTCATTTCCGGCAAAGGCATTTGGTGTTTGATTAAAAAACACAGTTACATCATCAGAACCTACGCATTGATTGTTGTCCACTTCCCAGGTAAACAAATATTCACCATATCCGTCGCCAGCAAGAATGGATATTTCATTATCATGAATTGTTGTTCCGCTAATGGCATTGAAACTTGAATCTGATGTCCATGTGCCGATACCGGCATTAGGTACAGAACCAACGAGATCAACAGTAAGCCCGCATACAGATACATTGTCTTCATCAATAGTAACAACAGGGTTTTCATGCCATACAACCGGTGTGCCTGTTGACTGGCTGTAACATGGATCAGATGAAGGATCACTTACCACATGCCCCGTTGTTCCTTCTTCATTACCACAAACAGCAGAAACGTAATAGGTTGTTTCATACGTCATGCCACCGGTCATGCAAAAATCTGTGGTTGTATCTCTGGCAATAATTGATGTTGAGTCGGCAGGGTATTCAGTTCCGTCATGCAAAATAAATTCAAAAACATCGGTAGCATCCAGTGCCTGATTTCCCTCATGGCCAACAGTATCATTAGTACAGTCGCCTTCACATAAATTCACCATCTGGAGGGAGCTCATTGTGCCGGCATACGTAGTACAACCACAATCTGTATATCCTTCCAAAACAATGTTATCACAACCATGTAAATCGGTAACTGTCAAATAATAATTGTTAGCTGATGGGAATTCTTGTGAAAAACTACCTGTGTAGGGTACAAATCCGCCTCCGTCATTAACTTGAAACTCGGCAGGACTGCCACCCGGGTCTTCAACAACATCAAAAGAGACGGTGTAATTTTCATCGGCTCCATCACATACATTGTCCGAAAAGTTCTGAATTTCAATGTTTTCATACACGATTACATCAATATTATCACTATCGACACAAGGTTCACTAATATCATAATAGATTGTATGTGTACCTGGGCCTGCTACTTCAGGATAGAATATGCCATTCTGCACAGCATCGGGATCTGTGCCAGAACCAACAGAAAATGCACCTCCCTGATCAGCCACTTCGATCTGTACCGGAGAATCATCAGCACACATGGGGGCAATGGAGGAAATGGTAGCATCTGCCGGCAGTGTAATAAATTCTTCAATGGCTGTTTGCTCACATGATGGTGAACCTGTGACATCCACGGTTTCTGTTACATGCAGTAAAAAATTGCTGGTTTCGGTTGGATAAGCAGGTGTCCCGGGCGTTAGTGTTGGGTTCAAATCTGTTGATGTAAATGATGTGTTATCACATGTCCAATGGTAGTCAGTAATGGATGAAGTAACTGTATAAGCTCCGGGTGGGTCTTCGGGCGGCACAACAAAATAAGATGCCGTTGCTGCATCGCATGAATTATCGTTAATTTCCGAACTGGGTAAACCAGAAATATCCCCTGAATTATAAATAAATGAGGTTTCTCCACATTCGGTTTCTGCTGTAAAATTTATTATCACTTGATTGAGGGAACCATAATCATATTCCTCGCAATCATATATTTGCACTACCCATCCGTCATCGCCCGCATTGAAACCATAAATAGCATTCCATGGTCCAACCGATGCATAAGGAGGGCCTGATAAAGGCACTGGCATATCACATACACAGGGAGTTAGTGTGGGATTCCCCGCATCGAATTGTGACGAAAAACAAAAATTTTCAACATCATTCCCGCTTTGACAAACCGTGTTGACATCATCAGGATTTGAACACCCCAGTGCCGAGGCAGGGATGCTGGTGCTGCCGGTTGACGTATCATCGCCCCAATTAGATACCGCAGGCAACAACTCAACCACAGCGTGATTTCCATCGAGATTCACAGGGTATTCAGGTTCATCTGCCTGGTGGCCGGGAGCTTTAAGGTAAAACCCAATATCAGAAACGTAGGTATGATCAGCCCAAAAACATACCAGTATTTCGGTTTCTTCATCCACTTCAAAATTCATTCCCGGGGGGTCCACAATCTCAAATTCGGTATCAAGTGCTTCCACTTCACCGTGAAGGGTGAATTCTTCACAACTGGGTTCAATTTCATTCACATTAACAAAAGTTTGATTTACCCATACCCATGCACGGTAACAGTCAATAGTTCCAGCACAATCAACCTGTGCCATATAACCACCGGAGGTAAGTCCGCTGGCAGTAATGCCGGTAATACCCATGGGTTGATAACTGACACCATCAAACTGGAACCAGGTTACGCTGCATCCAGATGCATTTTCTACTTCCAATTCGCCAATATCCGGTTCATCCTGATTGCCACAAAACACAAAAACCAAATCGTTTTCACCGCCAGCGCTGATGTAGCTTGAGCTATAAGTTGTTGAAAATGAATCGTTGGCGTCGGGGGCAATTATTTGCGCAAAAACATTACTGATATTAAAACTTAAAATTATCAATAATAATGTAAAGCCTGTTATTATTTTTTTTATGTGTTGCATACGTTTTATCTTTTACGATTAATCTTTTCAATGCATTCGTCAATACTTATGTTTTCCCCATTCTCAATGATAGTTGTCACGGGGATCGCATTTAAAACTTTTTTAAATGTTTTTGTATAATTTGATTTTCTCAAACTAAGGTAACACCTTCTTTGGTTATTGTATTTTTCAGATCCACTGGCTATTCCAAACTTTACGACACCGTCTATTTGGTTTATTTTTCCGTGGAGTGGCTTGGAGCTTGTTTCTTCAGGAAAATTTTCCAGATAAAACGTTTCTATCATCATGACATCATCATCTTTTTCAACAAAAATACCTTTAACATCATCAACACTGATGATAAAACCTTCATCTAATTTATTTTGAGAGGATACAGGATGACTGATAAACAAAAACCCTGTTAATATAACCATCAGAAAACCAAGCTTTTTCATAACCAACACGATTAAATATTAATTTTTTAATTTATACAATATTACAACAAAATATGTTTTTCTCAAAATTATTTTGCTCATTCACAAGTAAGACAAATCTTTATAAGGTTTCGTTGCCCGGTACAATTATAAATGTAAAAAAGACGATAGCACGATAGCATGATAGCATAATAGCATGATAGCACGAGGGCACGATGGGGTGAGCTGGCGAGCGGTGATTGTATGATGGAGGGATGGTGAGACAGAGTGATGGAGAGATGGAGTGGTGAGTGGTGGGTGGTGGGTGGTGAGTGATGAGTGAGGAGTAGTGAGTGGTGAGTGAATATCAAATATCAAATGATAAAGTTGGAGTAATAAGATAATCTATCCATTTGCTTTTTACGCGTGAGGGCGAAGGCGGTTAGCCTGCTGCAGATGAGCCTTACAGCCTGCTGCTGTGGCAGAGCGACCTTAGAAGCTCCTGTTCACAGCATATCAGGATGAAGGCGAAGCAAGGCAGCTAATAGCCGAAGACCGACCCTTATTTCTATGGCTACTAACTTTACGAAAGTTTAAACCCACGTAGAAATAAGGGGCACGCCCGGATAATAAATCCAAAAACCTGTCCCCGCGAGACAGGGGTACATAAAGAATCTTTTAATAAATAAAGTTTTTAAAAAGGATTATTTGGTAATTGTTAATAAAACATTCCCACACAATTGTTTTGAAAAAGATATTAAAATAACTTTGCCCTTTCATGAAACAACGCATTGAAAAAGATCTGAACCCGGTACAGCAGAAGGCTGTAAAAGACACCGAGGGGCCATCGCTGATTATTGCAGGAGCTGGTTCGGGGAAGACACGTGTGCTCACTTATCGTATTGCTTGCCTGCTATCTAAAAATGTTGATCCATCATCCATTTTGGCGCTAACGTTTACGAACAAAGCTGCCAAAGAAATGAAAAACCGCATAAAGGACATGGTTGGTGAAAAAAAAGCCATTGATCTGTGGATGGGCACCTTTCACTCAATTTTTGCACGGATATTGCGTTCCGAAGCTCCCTTGTTGCGCTTCAACCGCAATTTTACGATTTTTGATCAGGCAGATAGCCGTAATCTCATAAAAAAGATCATTAAAGATTTCAGGCTCGATACCAAAGAATATCCTCCGAAAGAAATTCAGTCGAGGGTATCCATGGCAAAAAACAACCTGATGACTTTTCAGGCCTATAAAAATGACCCTGAACTGATCAAAGAAGACAGAAAAAGACACAAGGGTGAATTTTACAGGATTTATGAACGGTATGCCATAACATGCAAGAAAAACAATGTTATGGACTTTGATGACTTGTTGTTGTTTACCAATATTTTATTTAAAAAATTCCCTGAAACGCTTACTAAATATCAACATAAATTCAAATATATCCTAGTAGATGAATACCAGGACACCAATTTTGCGCAGTATCTGATTTTAAAAAACCTGGCAAAACAGCACAAGAACATATGTGTTGTGGGCGATGATTCGCAAAGCATTTACGCTTTCAGGGGGGCAAAAATTGAAAACATATTAAATTTTCAAAAAGATTACCCCGGTTGCAAAATGACAAAACTGGAGCGCAATTACAGGTCAACCCAAACCATTGTGAATGCAGCAAATTCACTTATTGCAAAAAACACAATGCGCATTAAAAAAAGTGTGTTTTCAAAAAACGCTGCCGGGAATAAAATTGTGTTGGCACGTACCGAAAATGATACTGATGAGGCCTTTTATATTGCTGATGAGATTGCAACCACGCAAAAAGACCTAAAGATCAACCTGGACGAGATTGCTATTTTGTATCGTACCAATGCCCAGTCAAGGCAACTGGAAGAAGCTTTGCGTAAAAGTAACATCCCGCACAGGATATACGCCGGATTATCATTTTATCAACGTAAAGAGATCAAAGACATTGTGGCCTATTTCCGTTTTGTTGTAAACACCGGTGATGAAGAAGCCCTTTTGCGCATCATAAATTACCCCTCCCGGAAAATAGGGGGAAAAACCATCGAAAAACTTCAGCAGTTTGCCAATGCTAAAAACCACACCCTCTGGCAAACCATCCGGGACATTTACAATCCGGAAATCCCTCTCAACACACCTACCAAACAACGCATTGCTAAATTTGCCGCTTTGATAGATCAGTTAAAAAAGGCAGTGAATGAAACTGATGCGTATAACATGGGTGAAATGATCATCAAACGCTCCGGCATTTTTGCAGAATTACAAGCCGACAAATCAGTTGAAGGAACCAGCCGGTTTCAAAACATGCAGGAGCTACTGAACAGCATCCAGGAATACATTGACAAGAAACAAACAGAAAAACCAAATGTGTTTATTTCACTTTCAGATTACCTGGAAAATATCGCCCTGTTGTCCACTCAGGATACCGGTGGAGATGATGATAATGAGCCAAAGGTAAATCTGATGACCATACATGCAGCCAAGGGGCTTGAGTTTGATGTGGTTTTTATTGCCGGTGCTGAAGAAGGCTTGTTTCCCGGTATTATGGCGACATTTTATGCCAATGACCTGGAAGAAGAAAGGCGCCTGTTTTATGTTGCGATGACACGTGCCCGAAAAAAACTGGTAATCACAAGTGCCTCCATGAGGTATAAGTTCGGGGATGTTACATTTCCCGACCCCAGCCGGTTTATTAAAGATATTGACCCACAGTTTACCGAAGATGTTGCGAATGAAGATGATAGCATAGATCCTTTTGATACCATGTTTGAAGAAAAAGGTTTTGATAAACCATCCCATAAACATGCTTCAAAACCTGCCACAAAGCATAAGAAGAAAGCACCTCCGCCAAAGGTTGCAACTCCTTTCAACCCTAATAAACTTAGCAGAATTTCTGATGTCAAACAGCGTGTCCGCACAGAAAGTTCCACAGGAGCAACGGATATTCAGACTGGACAACATGTGCGGCACGACCGGTTTGGCAAGGGAGTTGTGGTTTCTGTAGAAGATCAGGGTGGTGATCGCAAAGCCATTGTCAATTTTGACAAAGAGGGAAAGAAAACCTTGCTGCTCAAGTATGCACGACTGAAAATTTTATCATAAAAATAAACGTAAGCATTCAGGCAAATACATTTTTTACCGCAAAGTTATTTCGTTCAAAGTCAAATTTAATTTTAAAATTTTTTATGTTCTTTGACATATTGAAATCGGGAAACAACTGGCCATATTTTATTGTGAAAAATGTTTGCATAATATTTTAAAAATTAATATTTTTGATGTTTAAGAGGGAATACGAAAGGGACGCGTAGATCCCGCACTATGTGTTGTTATTTCACATTGGGACAAAACGTGTTCCTTTCTTTTTTTACTTTGCTTTTTTGAAATAGGTGCTTTACCATCGAACTCCTGGTGTTTTCTATTTTTTTCAATATAAGCAAAATTTTGTAGTTTATCCTCTTGTAGTTTTTGTTTAGAACGTTTCCTGTTTTGTTTATCAATATCCGGATTGAATGGTTTTTTGTGTTTTAACATCCCGTAAATGATACGTAAAATTTTGTGCATGCAAACTTCAATGGCAGCCAATTTTTCCATGCCTTCGGAAACTTTTTTTTCATACAATTCCTTTATCATTGGATTATTTACAATAGCACCTATGGCAATATTAAAGAGTATTTTACGCATGTTTTTACTTCCCTGCTTACTCATTTTAACACCAATTATTTTATCTCCGCTTTGTTTAAATTTAGGATGTAAACCATAAAAACAAGAAATACTTTTCACTTTGGGAAAACGTTCTATGGATCCTATTTCAAGCAATAATCCTATGGCAGAAGTGGTATCAATGCCAACAAATGATTTTAAGATATCAATTTCAGGACACTTAAATTCTTTTTCTATAAGAGCCATCTGACTTTTGATATTCGTGCCACAGTTTTTTATTTGCATGGCAATTTGTTTAACTAATATTTCGGTATTTTCATCAACTGCAGATGCAATAGATTGTTTTGCTTCTTCAACAAGTTCTTTTGCTTTTCCTAATGTCAGGTAAGGAATTTTAGCCAGCTTTTCAGGTTTTGCCTTGGCAAGTTTTTTTGCCGTTGGACATAGTATCAGACCTCATCAAGTTTAAAAGAAAATTTGGACATCATATATTTAATTAATATTGAGCTACTTGTATCACCATGGCTTTCTTACCCGGTGTTTTTGCCCCGAGTTGTGTAAGCCTTTTACAAAATTCAATCTGGGCGCTACGTCGTGAGCTTTGTTCCAAAGGCTCGAGTATAACTTTGATTTCTTTCTCGTTAACACTGACTTTACCATGACAGTTTATGATAGCATAAAACAAATCCACAAGGTCGTTTTTGAACGGATAATAACCGCTTAACAGCTCCACTCCTTTTTTACGAGCATTCCATACCAGGGCTGTTGCAAAATCAAAAATATTTTTTCCCTCGTTGTCATGTTCTTTAAAGCTTTTATAGTCTTGCAGGCCCTCTACATCGATTCTTTCAGGAAGTATTTTCTTTTGCTGTTTCAGGATGTCTATATCATGTTTTATCTGTTGAATTTCATCTTTTATTCGCGTATAGGTGTCGTTTTTGCGTGTGTGGCCATTGCTGCTAAGTTTTTTCTCCTTATCTGCTAATTGCCTGCACTTTTTTTGATACTGTTTCTGGTACGCCTTAATTTTTTTGTCAATAGCTTTTATTTCAGGATTAACAAGGGTTTGATTCTGGCTTTTAACCAATTTAAAACCCGGCCGGTATGTAAAAGGATGTTTGCTTTCTATATGTTTGAAGGTGTTTTCACTGGCCCCCCAACGGTTGAGTATGCCAAATACACACTCCTCTGCGCTAAGCTGGGCATTGCCGTTATAGGCCAGCCCGGCGGTATGTGTTTTATTAGCGGTATTTAAGATATAAAACCGTCGCAGGGAAAAAGGATGTTTTTCTTTGTTTTCATCCTCAAAAACAAAGTCTTTGGTAGTTTCCATATAGCGATACTCCTTGCCATTGACGGTGAGCTTTTCGGTGAAATCGCTTTGGCTAAAGGCTTCCAGCTTTTTGCTGTTAATGTTTTTCTCCCAGGTGATAAAGGGATTGTTTAGACAATACATCTGGTAGAAAAATTTACATCCGTCGCCTTCACGATCAAAAACCTTTACGGGAGTTACCATTTCTTTAAGATGAGGTTCCCATTTGCGTTGCTGATCAAACAAATACCGGCGTAAATCAGACCCACCTTCGCAGATGTCAAAGTCAACAATACGGCCGTTAAGGTCGGTGGTCACGTAATTAACGCTTCCCAGCTCGGCAAGACGTCTTTTGGTATTGTATATCTTATGCATACGTTTGCCACCGGTATACGGCAATACATGCCCGTCAACAAACCAAAAACGGTTGCTGATTCTGGCGGTGCGCATCTGCCATACAAAAAAGCTTTTTATCAGCTTTTTCGACAGCTTCATTGTAGCGCTTTGGTAAAACAATGACCATACCGAGGATACACTTCCAACACGCTTAAAACCAATGATCGCACCGGCTTCTTTTTTACGGATATTTTTTAACTGTTCTATTGAACGGATATTTTTTGCGGCCATCAGTACGAAAATCTGGGAAATTTTATATCCGCTCCCGAATAGCCCGATAACCCAGTTAAACCATTTGAAATAAGCTGTTAATATTATGAAAATGGCAAAAACCCCTGCATAGCGGTTGTCGTGTTTTTCAACAGGTGCATCATAGGGTTCGTCTTTTTTATCTATTTTGTGCCCTCCAGAGAACCGGATATCAAAAAGGCTGAGCTGCCCGCGTTGATTGTTTATGCGGTTTTCACGATGGGCGGCTTCAAGTTCACGGGCTTTGTTACCCTGGCCACGGTGATTATTGCCTTTGTTTTTGGTGCTGTTTACCAGCCCCGCTATACCCTCATCATTAAAAAAATCAATCCAATTGTCAATAGTTTGTCGGGAGATACCAAACACCTCGCTGAGTTTTGTTTTCTGTGCCCTGTAATCCTGGGCTAATTCAACGATCAAGTGGCGAAATTCAGGGGTAGTTTCCCGTGGATCAAGCCTTCGAACAAATAAAAAACCACCATTGCGCCAAACCTCAACATAAGCGGGGGTTTTCCTGACCGCAATCCCATTGCCCAGATTGGACAAGCCTTGAGCTGTTGTATTTTCAAATAATTCTGCCATTGCATTCAATAATTAAATTTTCTGCAATGTAAGAAAAAAAATTAAAAGAAAGATTATTTTATGTTACATTTTAAATTCTTTTTTTCTATATTATAAATATATGCAAATCGTTATGTCTAATTATTGAAATAAATACTGATTTTAGGGTATTTAAATGCTTTTGAACTTTGATAAAAATGAGGTCTGATCATAAACTTTTTCACTTATTTTCAATTTAATGGTATGCATATCTTAAAGCTTCTTTTTGCAAATTTACGTAATTTTTTTGCATTTTGTCCAAATCATTAATGAGTTCAGTTTAAAAAGTAAAAAT
>JAYENB010000231.1:0-10605 GCA_034721855.1 Bacteroidota bacterium | reverse complement strand
TTAGTGTCTGTCCATAATGTCCGATTTCTTCGTTACGCTCGTATTTAAAACAGTCATTTACGAAAGTAAACTCCTTGGTTTTAAATACTTCGCAAGCCTTGAACTCGAACATTATGAATTAGACACTGACTCTATTGACAAGCACTAATTAAATAAAAACATAAGATCATGGAAAAAATTGACGGCAAAGCTTTATCCATACAAATTAAGGAAGAAATTAAAAAAAAGATAGACGAGATAAAGGCGGAAGGCGGAAAAATTCCTCATTTGGCAGCTATACTTGTGGGACATGACGGGGCATCGGAAACCTACGTACGCAACAAGGAAAAAGCCTGCGAAAAAACCGGCATCAAGTCCACCGTATTGCGATTCGAAGATGATATCACTGAAGTCGATCTGTTAAAAGAAGTTGAGGCATTGAACAATGACGATGCTATTGATGGATTCATTGTACAATTGCCCCTCCCCAACCATATTGATGAACAAAAAGTGGTAGAAGCCATCAAACCCGAAAAAGACGTGGATGGTTTTCACCCTGTAAACATTGGGCGTATGACACTGGGAATGCCTGCCTATATTTCTGCCACCCCATTCGGGATTCTTACCATGCTGAAAAGGTATGATATCGAAACCGAAGGAAAGCATGTGGTTGTACTTGGGAGAAGCAACATTGTGGGCAGACCGGTAAGCATTTTACTGGGACAAAAATCAAGACCTGGCAACGCTACTGTCACTTTATGCCATAGCCGGACAAAAGATGTTAAAAAAATCACTTCCGTTGCCGATATTTTAATTGTGGCATTAGGTAAAGCAAAATATGTAAAATCAGATATGGTAAAACAAGGAGCTGTAGTAATTGATGTAGGCATCACAAGGGTAAAATCGGATAAGACCAAAAGCGGATGGAAACTATTGGGTGATGTGGATTTTGATGATGTGGCTCCAAAATGTTCATACATCACGCCAGTACCTGGAGGTGTCGGCCCTATGACCATTGTGGCATTACTTCATAATACGGTAGCTGCAAGCAAAGGCGAAAATTATAAAAATTAATATCGATCTTTCAATCAAATACTAAATGGTGTATAATAATTAAAAAAGACGTAACCTATGCTACGCCTTTTAATGATAAAATGCTATATAATTACTATTTATGAAAAGTCAACCGTTCAGCCAATTAAAACAGCAGAAATGGTTTTGATGAATGTTCGCCAAAATGGTAACTTGCTCCAAGAGAGAAAGTCATAAACTGTGCAGAAAGACCAGGCTCTTCATTAATTTCACCCATATCAAAAGGCCTGCTTTGTTCAATGTTGTAATTAAATCCGTATTCCAGGTTGATGGCCCAGTTTTCATTAATTTTCACATAAGGAGCCAGACCTGCATTGAAGGTAATAATTTCATCAGCCTGATTGAACATTCTGGATGTAACATCATCTGAAAACCTGTCGGGTTGCCACATGGCTGCAGCACCAACACCAATATTCATTTTTAAACCAAGGTGTTTTGAAAACGATTCAAAATTCATCATGTTACCGAGTTCCATGACAACATTTCCTAAAACACCAACATAATGGGTCTGAACATCGTCTTCAATCTTGAATAAATTGTACTGTGTACTTGCCATAATGCCCCAGTTATCATCAAACATGTATCTTCCTGAAAGCTGTACAAATTCAGGAACATAAAATTCAGGGGGCGCATTTTTATCCATAGGATGCATGCCGGTATTGCGACCAGCATTTAAACCTAAAGACCATGGTTCCAATTCAATACTTTTTACAGCATCATTTTCAATATCCTCCTGGGCCATTACGGCAGTAAAGGCAAATAACATAGCAATAATTACAGAAATCTTTTTCATAGTTTTAAAATTTTAGTTACGAATACGAATACAAATATACAATTTATTTTATAAAAAAAATATTTAATAAAAATTTATTTTTTACCAAAATTGAACCATTGTTTTATGTTTTTCCATTTACTGTCTTTTTGTTGACCATATCCATACCTGTAATAGCCATAACCATGATATGTACTAAAGGCACTCGATGAAGCATTCAATACTCCGGCCATGTGTTTGATTTTTTTGGTTTTCACCAGGTTTTCAGGCAAATCCAATGCTCTTTTATCCAAATAGTTTGCACGTACAACATATATTACCAGATCAGCATAATTAATGATTGAAAGGGTATCAACCACCAAAGCAATAGGGGCATTATCCACAATAATGTAATCATACTCTTTTTTCAATTGATCAAAGAGTTCGGCAAGGCGTGGACGCATAAGCAATTCACTTGGATTTGGAGGGATGACTCCAGCGGTAATGTAATGTAGATTTTCATTATCCTGAGACTGCACAATGATATCATCAATGCTGGTGTTTTCATCATTAAGATAATCACTGACTCCCTTGTTTTCTTTCATGTGGAGATATTGAGCAATCATGGGTACCCGCATATCTAAGCCCAACAGTAACACTTTGTGATTAGTCAGTGTAAAAGAATTGGCCAAGTTAAGGCTGATAAATGTCTTTCCTTCACCGGCGATTGTTGAGGTTACAAATATAACATTGCCTTTTTCTTTATTTCGAATTCCGTTTAACAAGAAATCAATATTAGATCTTAACATGCGAAAAGCCTCGGCAATAATTGTTTGTCCATGCTGTTTGACCACTACCATTTTTTTCCCTTTGCATAATGGAATATTACCGGCAACAGGAATATTGAGGGATTCAATATCATCAATGCTATGGACTTTTGTATCAAGCATATCTATGACATAAATAACAGCAATGGGCAAGAATAATCCCACCAAAAATGCCCCCAGCATAATCAATTTCTTTTTAGGAGCAATGGGCTCGAGTGAACTGTATGCGTGATCAACAACTTTTACATTTCCGACTGTGGAAGCCATGGCAATTTCATTCTCCTCCCGTTTTTGCATGAGATACAAATACAGGGTTTCTTTAATCTGCTGCTGACGCATAATTTCCCGGTATTCCCTTTCAAAAGCCGGAATTCTCGACAATTTAGAACTGTATTTTTCTTCTTTTTCCCGGATGGTTTGTAATTCGAGTTCCAAGCCCTCAATCAGATTTGTCAAACTTGCAGAGAGGCTGTTTTTTATGGATGCTAATTGCTTCTCAAGTTTAGCTACCAATGGGTTTTGTGCTGAAGAGTTGATGAGTTTTGAATTTCGCTCCAGGACAAGCTTATTGTATTCCATGGTCATCTCATTCACAGCTTGATTTTCAAGCCCGAGATTTGCAGGAAGCAGGTTTTCATATCCCGGATGCTTATCCATGTAATTTTTAATGTGCCTGGCTAGTTGCAACTGAATGTATGTTTTCATAAATGATGCCTCTGCATTGCTTTCCTTCCCCATCATCATCTCGGCATCCATTTCTACATTCACAAGTTTATTTTTGATTTTAAATGATTCACCTGTTTCTTCAATGTTGAACAGTTCTTTTTCAATGAGCTTCATCCGCTCATCAATGAATTCACTGGTGTTTCTGGTGATCTCGTTTTTATATCTAATGGCTTGTGCCTCATGTTGTTTAATGAGTGTGTTCAGAATGTCATTGTTTTTTGATTTGATGGGGCCATGGATTTTTAGCTGAATTACCGATGCATCTTTATTGATGGTTTCAACAACAAGGTTTTGCTTAATAATTTTTACAGCGGCATTGATCCCGTGAATTCTGATGATGAATTTTTCTCCAATGCATGATTCATTCCAAAACTGAGTTTTTGAAAAATGAATTTTCCCTTCAGAGGTGTTAATTGTATCGCTAAATTTATGCTCACCTTTATCATTGACAATTTCTTCACTGTTTTGTTTGTATATTGTTTCCTCAAGAGCAAAGCGGTTATCATCAATGATTACAAGTTGATATTCCAGGTTTTTATCGTAAATGCAACTATCCAGCACATTGGAAGAAAAAGTTACCGGTGTATTATCATAATAAAGCTTATCAGCATTCAACAGGTTTCTTTCCTGTTTTATGGAATAAAATAAGTCCAGTTTCCTGACAACTTCAGTAATCAGTTGCCGTGATTTAAAGACTTCAATTTCATTGTACAAATTAGCATTGTTCGTAATTAGGCCAAGGTCACTGAAAGCATTCATTTTTCCAGACAATGATCCTGATTCGTCATCCTCGACAATCACCATTGCAGTTGATTCATATACAGGGGCTTTGGACTGAAGGTACAAAAAAGCCAACACCACGATCACAATTACAGAAATTAAAATAAATTTCCAATACCTCATGTATTTTTCAACAACTTCCCTGAAATTTATTGTTTCTTCTTGTTGTTCAGCAGTAATACCGTTATGTTTATCGTTTTCCATAATGTTTAGAATATCCGTTAAGTGGCCTTTTATTAATTCTTTTCTTTCAAGAAACAAATGTAATGAATAAGAACGAATGAATAAAATCTTGATGCGAAAGAATTATTAGAAGTCCCCTTAATTAGTGTCTGTCAATAAAGTCAGTGTCTAATTCATAATGTTCGAGTTCAAGGCTTGTGAAGTATTTAAAATCAAGGAGTTTACTTTTGTAAATGACTGTTTTAAATACGAGCGTAACGCAGAAATCGGACATTATGGACAGACACTAATTAAACAGTATTGACATGGTTGTTACTACCAGCGATGTCAATGAAATAAAAATAGTGCCTGTTGTTCTCCAGAATGTTCCCTGTGCACGGGCCGCGTTGTTGGGTTCGATATACACTACATCGTTTTGCTCAAGGTAATACACATCCGAAGCAAGTATGTTTTTAGATGTTAAATCCACTCTGTATTCCTTTTTTTCTCCGTCGTGTTCACGTATTACCAATACATTGGTGCGCACACCAGACATTTTTAGGTCACCTGCCAAACCAATAGCCTCCAAAATGGTAATTCTTTCATTTGGGATCTTATACGTTCCCGGTCGTTTTACATCACCCAACACCGTTATCTTGTAGTTTTCAATGTGGATGTTCACAACCGGATTTTCAATGTAATCCTGATATATGGATTCAAGTATTTTAACCGCTTCTGACCTAATTTTTCCGGCAAGATGGACTTCCCCAATTACCGGCAAAGATACATTTCCGTTTTCGTCTATCAAATATCCCCTGCGAACAGGATTTCCTTGTGTATAACCACTGTTGGTCATACGCATGGTTTGATCAACAGGAAAATTAAAAGGAGCAGCAGCTTCAGCATCATCAGCGGTAACAATGACGGAAATAAAATCATCCTTTTTAAACACAAGGGTATAGCTGGTTTTTGCCTTAATCACAGTATCTTGCTCCTCGGGTTGAAAATATACCATCTTTTCTTTTGTGGCACATGAGCTTAATATCAACACGATTAGGAATGTTAATGTTACGCCAGGTACATATTTTTTAATAAAGTATGAATACATTGTACTAAAATTCACTGCGTTTTTCCGGAAACAAAAGTAACGCATTTTTATTAAATTACAAGTAAAATGAAAAATCATGAAAGAAACATTCAGCATGTCAAAAAACGTTACTACTCAGGTGTTAAATTTGCCACAGATTCACAGATTATAAAATGACTCTTTTTGTTATTAAATTCATATTCAATGGCATCTTAATAAACTATTTCCAATAAACCTTTTTCCAAAATACGATGAATTTCCATACATATTCCTATGATTTGATAGGTTTCTTTTTGGGTAACTGTTCACATTTTAAAATTAAATAACTGTTAATTGACCTAATTTCTAATTGCTCTAATTAATCTAAAAAATGACCAATAAAACTAATTATTAGAATGATTGCAGTTGCTGTTCCGGAATTAAAAGATGAAGCAAAACCATTGTGGCAAGAAGCAAAAGAATTGAATTTGATTTTTAACTCTATTTATAAAAAAGTAAGTTAACATTTTACACATTGGGATTTGGGTATTGATTAGGTCAATTAGGTCAATTAGGTCAATTAGGTCAATTAGAAATTATAAAAATGTATAAACTAAGAAATTGATGTTAAATAAATATAAATATACTGTGAATGGTTACGTTTAAATGAAAAACCGGCTTTCGTAAATTTATGTTTCAATTGGTCAACTGAATAAAGCGTTCCGTGAATCACTGCTTTAGGATTCTTTCTTTCGGGAACAGGCATACTGCAATAAAACCAGGCATCCGATTTAAGCACGCGTTTCAATTCCATGACAAAATCATCTATGCCGGTAAAGAAATTCAGTGACAAATTGCAGACAGCCACATCGAAACTATCATCTGCAAAGGGTAATTGGCAAGCATCAGCAACATACAATGCGGGATTTGAAAAGCCACGTTCGATTGTTTTCTTTCGGGCTTTACGCAAAAGGCCGGGACTAATATCAATGGCTGTATAATTGTTATGCGGAGTAATAACATTGACAATATCACCCGTCCCTGCAGCAATATCAAGCAGTTCCTTACGGGACACATTGCTTAGTTCATTTTTTAATATCTCGTAATGCCATTTTTGTTCACAGTTGATAAGCTATTCTTGATCTTCATTGTTCATTATGGTTCTATTAAAAAACATTGTTATTTCAAATATTGTGTTAATCATTTTGGGGATGGATGTTCCTGCATTTTCGGCGGATTAAACTGGAACTCCTGCATCAATGCCGGATTTTTTGTGTTAAAATAGTCAATGGTTTTTTCAACTTTATCCGGTTGGATATCTTTGGCCCGGATGATTCCGTTTGCATCCAGAACAAACATCCGTGGTGTTTTATGCAGGCCGTAGTTCTTATCTAAGTGATATTCTTCATCAGGATTCCATACATTGATCCAGTTAAAGTCATGTTTTTCAACCAGACTCAACCAATTTTCACGCTTATCACCAAGAAACACGGCAACAACTTCTGCATTTTTGTTTTTCAGGGCAGAATACACATCATGCAATTGCTTGCTTCGCTGGATACACACATCACATTCATCATCCCAAAACCACAAAATGGTATAATCTTCACCCTGTATTATTGGCTGATAATCATTTCCATCTGCATCAGGCAAACTAAAATGATCAGCTTCCATACCCACCAGATTATTGCGCCGTTGATCAACCCTGGTTTCAAGCAATGCCATTATTTCACCGGAAGCCCATGGCACTTTATTTTTATTAAAATATGCATCATACAAGTACACCAATATCCAATCCGCACCAATGACACCGGGTGTATTGTAAAAATCAACGAGAAAACCCATCACATAACGATAAGCCGTTTCAGAAGCCGAAGCTTTGCTAAGCAAATTATCAATCATGTTTTGAACGTCTTCTTTATTTTGGGGATCACGGTTTATAAAATACCGGCAATATTGTTGCATTTTCTGATGAAAAATATACTCTGGGGTATTGAACACGCCGGGTTCAGCAAAATTGATGTGATCAAAAAAATGGCCTTCGTACCAATTGAAATACTTCTCAGGGTACATACCTTGCATGGCTTTCACATCCGGTGGTGCCGTCACAGGAATCAAAGCCTTAATAATATCACCGAGCAACACCCCTTCGAACAAGGATGAAATGCTGTCATAATAATGCTTCCGCTCGTCTGATAAACTGACAAGACGCTTTTTTACCTGGTCAAGTGCCTGCTTGTCATTTTGTCGTTCATGGAATTTTTTTTCCACCTGTAGCTGATGCCCTCTTTTGTTGAAAGCAGCCATGCGTTTTTGAAACTCTATAAAAGCCTGATTTTGAAAACTGCCTTCCTGCTTAAGCGAATCAAGGATATGGAACTGCCATGTTGACACAAAAAATGCCTGGTCTTCGTCAATCAGAATATCAAAATTTGCAGCAGAAGGAAAAACAATGAAATACACGCCATGATCAAGTTTTCCGGGTCCTTCAAATACCGCAAGCCCTGTTTTATTAGTGACTGCTGTATCAACAATGAAAGCATCGGGCCCTGAATGCCTGCCGAGTCGCAATTCCTGTTCCGGCAGATCTTGTATCTGTACCTCTATGCGGTAGGCTTCTGCCGTTTGTATGAAAACAAAAAAAGTACAAATGAATGATGCCAGGCAATGTTTACTCATCACTGGCATTTTCTTCTTTTTCCTTTTGCTTGCGCTTATGATCATACTTGATGAATTCAGGCACGTATTCCACATCTATACGCTTGGCAATGATACGCTTATCTTCATCCAGGATATAAATCACAGGGGTGGAATATATATCGTAATTGTTCCTGAAATTTGTTCTGCCATACGGGTCATAAACATTAAACCAATCGTACAATTCATGTTTTTCGATGAATTCCGTCCATTCTTTCTTTTTTACCTGTGTGTACATCGCAAACACTTCAACATTGGCATCCTGCAACGTATCCTGGTACAATTCATACAAGCGGGGAACAACTGTTTTACAATGGCCACAATGTGGTTCATAAAAAACCAGTACGGTATAATCAGCATTCACCAGGTGAAGGGATGCAAACTGACCATCCCAGGTTGGGACCTGTTTAATATCGGAAGCCACCCTGCCAAGTATGTTGGGAGATATTTTCACCACGCGCTCCCTGATTTTTTCAACCAGTGTAGAATCAGCCCAATCGGCTTCTCCTGAGAGATACCATGTTTCTGCAATATCCACAAACACCGCATCCATTCCCATGATTTTTGAGGTTTCAAAATAATTCAACAGATGAGATGTCATGTATCGAAAGACATCGTAATTGGCTTCCTGCGCCTCAGCAATCAGTTCATTGACAACAGGCCGTATGGAATCTGCCACCGGAGGCATCATTCTTTTGAAAAAATAATCCAGTTTGGATTCCAAAATGGGCGTGCGTAATAAACCGGGTTCTGAAAAATCAATGTTATCAAAATAATGGTCACGTAAAAACCGGTATTGAAATGTGGAGTCTGTAATGTTCCCTTCTTCATCTTTTGGGGGGTCAGGAATTTCCGGCTCCAAAACGGCATTAATGATACTGCCAAACAATGTCCCTTCATTTTCTTCTGCAACCTCTTTCATGTAGGCTTTTCGTTCTTCACCTATACCACTTAGTTTATCTTTAATCTCTTTTGCTTCTTCCGAATCTTTATCGAGGGAATCAAGTTCAGTCTTATATTCTCTGATTTTCGATTGCAATTCAGACATTTTCCGCTGGTAGACATTAAACACCTCATTGGCTTCTGAGCCTTTCACTTTCATATTAGCAACAAAATCTTCAGTATCTGTTTCAATGGAAAACTTCTGATCATCACCAATGAGCATTTCGAAGTAAGCATTTTTTTCAGAAGGCATAACAAGGATATAAATCCCCCTGTCCAATGCTTCATCCCCTTCAAATACCACCTTTCCTTTTTCATCGGCCATTGCCGTATCCACCACATACTTATTTTGACCAAAATGGTGCCCCAACAGCATGTTTGTATCGGACACTCCATTTACCTGTATTTCTATTTCATAGCCTTGTGCAAACAATCCTGTACTCACAAACAACAGGAAAATAATTCCCAAAAAACGCATTTTATTACTCATCATTTACAAATTTTTATTGTTATTCAGACAAAATACAAATTTACTAAAACTTATGTGTTTAAAACAAAATCGGACGCCATTTCGTTGCCCGGCTAACAAAATATTCTGTTTATGGTAATCAAACATCATTCCAAATCAGCAGGGAACGCATCAACCAATATTCAAAAAAACATTCTCACTTATATTTTGTTTGGTTTATGGCAATGTAAAAAGTATTGCATACTTTAGAACTATGGAAGAAAATCCCCACATACAAAAAAAACGCTTCCGCCTTTCCGTGTTTGTCAGTCTGATGCTGGTGGTATTAATGTGGGCTGTGCATTTACTCAACATCAGTATGGATATGGATTTGAACCGTTTTGGCGTGCATCCGCGTGAAGTGTCGGGATTATGGGGAATTTTACTTTCCCCCCTGCTCCACGGCGACTGGCAGCACCTCATTGCCAACAGCATGAGCTTTGTTGTGCTGGCCACAGGTTTATTTTATTTTTACCCAAAAATCGGGTACCGGATATTTGCCATTTCATGGATTACCGTAGGGATATTGGTATGGATCATGGCACGGCCATCTTACCATATTGGTGCCAGTGGTGTTATTTATGCCATGGCCGGATTTTTATTCCTTTCCGGGATTATTCGTAAAGATTTCAGGCTGATGGCTGTCTCTCTAATAATTGTGTTTATGTATGGGTCCATGATATGGGGCATATTCCCCGGAAAACCCGGCATCAGTTGGGAAGCACATTTTGCGGGCTTGTTCATAGGGTTTTTACTTGCCTGGTTTTACCGGAAACAAGGCCCCAAAAAGCCTGTTTACTCATGGGAAACTGAAGAAGACACCGAAGAAGAAGAAGAACCTCCCGGCAGAAAATTGCCCCACGGCTACCACGCAAACCAGACGTATTGGTTTGAAGACGTTGAAATACATTATCCGGAGGATGATGAAGATGATGAGGATGATGAAAAGTAACTGTTCACATTTTAAAATTAAATAACTGTTAATTGACCTAATTTCTAATTGCTCTAATTAATCTAAAAAATGACCAATAAAACTAATTATTAGAATGATTGCAGTTGCTGTTCCGGAATTAAA
>JAYENB010000230.1:0-2085 GCA_034721855.1 Bacteroidota bacterium | reverse complement strand
GCCTGGTATTTGTCAGGGAATGCATAAAAGCCGGCATCCCGGTGGATTATTTTGAGTATCCGCAGGCAGAGCACAACGTGGGCGGTTACGATCGTGTTCACCTGATGCAAAAGGTTTCTGACTATTTTGATGTGCATTTATTGTGTGACGGTGAGATTGCACGATAGCACGATTGCACGATGGAGCGAGTTGGCGAGTTGGCGATGGGGCGAGTTGGTATGTTCTTGTGCTCCCTCTGGCAGATGATTGACTACTTCTGACTTCCTTACTTCGGTCTTCGGACTTCTTCAAATTTTTTCTATATTTGGGGCTTGATGTGTTGATGGAACGATACCGGCCAGGCTGTTGATTTGGTGGAAATCTTCAACTATCTCATTGACCAGGCATATATTGAAGAATATCAACCTATTGAAGAAATTTTTAAAATAAAATGTTACCATGATTATGGCATTGGCAATCAACATACATGAGCTTATAAACGGCAAAATCATTGAATGGGAACGGCTGGAATTTAAAGCAGGCTGGAATCCGTAAGCCGTGCTACATACCCTATGTGCCTTTGCCAACGATATTAACAACTGGGGAGGGGCTACATCATAATTGGTATTGTTGAAAAAAACGGACGTCCGGCTTTACCCCCATTGGGTTTAAATCCTGATGATATAGATAAAATACAAGCAGAAATTACTCAACTTGGCCATCGCATTTCACCTCATTACCTGCCGGTAGTTCAACCGGTTTTATATGACAACAAACACATAGTAGTAATTTATGCTCCTGCTGGCGACTCCAGACCATATACTGCCCCGGAAAGCCTGAGTAAAAATAATGTAAAACGCTTTCCATATATTCGTAGCGGCGCACAAAGCATAAAAGCAAAAGGCGAAAACCTGCGAAGGTTGCAGGAATTGGCAGCCCGCATACCTTTTGATGACAGAGTCACCCAGGAAGCAAAGCTTAATGATTTAAACCTGGGGCTTATTCGTGATTTCTTACAGGAAATAAAAAGTGATTTATTCGAGGAAAGTGTAAGCATACCATTTGCAGATTTATGCCGGCAAATGCATATTGCAAGAGGAGCAAATGAAGCATTGAGACCTCTCAATGTCGGACTCATGTTTTTCTGCAAAGAACCACATCGTTTTTTTCAACGTGCCTGGATTGAAGTAGTGATAAGAAACGACGAAGCCGGGAAAGATTTTAGTGAAAAATATTTTAAAGGTCCAATACACATTCAATTGCGCGATGCTTTGAATTTTATCCGCATTTTTGTTCTTCGTGAACAAGTTCAAAAACTTGATGACAAAGCCGAAGCAAAGCGTTTTTATAATTTTCCCTATGAAGCAGTTGAAGAGGCATTAACCAATGCAGTGTATCACAAAAGCTATGAAATTGGTAAACCCATCGAAGTTCAGATATGGCCGGATAAGATTGAAATTTTAAGTTTCCCGGGGCCGGTTCCTCCCATCACGGCAAAAATCCTGGCTGAAAATCGGAGAATCGTTGCCCGCGACTACAGAAACAGGCGTGTAGGTGATTTCTTAAAAGAACTGCACCTGACAGAAGGAAGAGGGACAGGTATCCCTACCATTTATAAATTGATGGAAAAAAACCATTCACCTGCACCACTAATTCAAAGTGATGAGCAATGTACCCATTTTCTAACCATTTTGCCTGCAAATGAAGGTTTTAAGCACATTGACTTATTGAGTAAAGTAAGAAGCGACCAAGTAAGTAACCAAGAAAGTAACCAAGTAAGTAACCAAGTAAGCGACCAAGAAAACGTAATTCTAAAGTATTGCCAGGAACCAAAATCAAGGGCTGAAATTTTAAATAAAATTGGAATTTCAAATCAAACAAAAAATTACAAACGACATATTGAACCGCTTTTAGAGAAAGATTGGTTAGAACGGACAATCCCTGACAATCCGAAAAACAGGAAACAGAAATACAGAACGACAGAAACTGGTAAGAAAAAACTGAAAGGTGGAGGGATATGAGAAATGATTACAAAAGGATGAATTCAGAAACAAATACCGCATTCCTTCTGCCCGGTTGCAAAATTAGGATTATGGATGGAATGCA
>JAYENB010000229.1:0-10686 GCA_034721855.1 Bacteroidota bacterium | reverse complement strand
ATGAATCAGACACTGACTTTATTGACAGACTCTAATTAGTTTTATTGGTCATTTTTTAGATTAATTAGAGCAATTAGAAATTAGGTCAATTAACAGTTATTTAATTTTAAAATGTGAACAGTTACAAAATTTCAACATACAGATGAATTCAGGATCAAGTTACAATTTGATATGAACAGAATAATCTTTATCTTTAAGGTTTTAAATTGTAAACGTATGAAAATGAAAAGATTGTTTGCCTTTCTACCATTGGTATTTTTGTTTATTTCAGCTTTTGGCCAGATGCCAAATGACGTATCTGAACTTCAAACTGCCGGCGTATCCTATATCGTAATGGATGTAAAAACAGGAAAAACACTTGAAGCCCACAGGGAACATGTAAGCATGACCCCGGCTTCAACGATGAAAATTATTGCAACGGCAGCAGCCATGGACAAATTTGGCCCGAACCATTGTTTTGAAACAAAGCTGGCCATACGGGGAAAAGTTGAAGACGGTATATTGCATGGCAATGTGTATGTTTTGGGTAGCGGAGATCCTGCCCTGGGGTCCATGCGTTTCCAGAATCATTATTATGTTCCTTTTTCGTTTTTAAAACGCTGGTCTGACGCTGTTGAAGAAACCGGCATAAAAAAAATTGACGGCGACATTATAGGCTCTGAAAATCAGGATTTACTGAACAAAATTCCACGCACATGGATATGGGAAGACATTGCAAATTATTACGGCGCCTCTCCTTCGTTGCTCAATATTTACGAAAACACCTACCAACTGAGTTTTGATACGGGCAATAAAGCTGGTGATGCAACAAAAATCAATAAAATCACCCCTGATGATTTAAACATGGATTTTCAAAACCAGGTGAGAGCTGCAAAAGGAGGTGGGGACCAGGCTTATATTTTTGGTATTCCGGGCACCCGGCAACGCATAGTTCGGGGCACCCTTCCTGCCGGCCATGATAATTTTACCATCAAAGGGGCGATACCAAATCCGGCTTTACTGGCAGCTAAACACCTCCGGGATGAACTTGTAAAAAACGGCATTGACGTAACAGGGAATGCAACTACCGGCATGCCAAACTCAAAAACAGAAACCATTCATAGCCTGAAATCCCCGCCACTGACAGACCTAATAAAACTCACGCACTACAAAAGCATAAATCTGTATGCCAACATGATCGGTTTATTGTTCAGTGAAAAACGGATCATGGATGAAGCACTGGAAAATCTGATTATATATTGGAATAAAAAAGGACTAAGAACTGAAGGTATGGCCTTAGAAGATGCTTGTGGTTTATCAGGGTTTAACCAGGTATCAGCTTATCAACTGGCTTACATTTTAAAGTACATGAACGATTCTGAATACGCTGATGCCTTTAAAACTTCACTGCCTGTCAGCGGAGAATCCGGAACATTGAAATACTTTGGCAAGAATGACGATTTTCAATCCAGATTTTCCGGGAAATCCGGCAGCATAAAACGTGTAAATTGTTACGCCGGCTACCTCGAAGCGAAAAGCGGAAAAGAAGTGATTGTGGTGAGTATGATCAATCGCTATGATGACGAATCAGGTAACATACGTAACATACAGGAAAACTTTTTTGAAGAAATATACTCGACATATTAACAACAAAGACGGATTATAGGGAAAATACAGTTTGGAATTTTCTGCATAAGGTACAGGCAGGTAAGCTTTAAAAATTGGCTCTATGTCGAATATGGTGGGTAGTTGAATTTCAACTTGCCACAAATAAAGTAAATCATATTGATAAAATTTTCAATATTTCGATATCCTCTTGCTCGTTTTTTTGCTAACTGTATTTTGAATTTAGTCCTTCCAATATACCGTTATTTATCTTGCTTTCTATATAATTTACAATTCCACTCCAGTGAGCTTTTATAGTATTAACAAGCCTTTGAAAAGGAAATATCCCGCTTTCTTCTGCTATATCACACCAAAAAGCTAAATAGCCTTCTGCTTCATCTTTGTTTTCGATATCCCAAAAATCTTTGAATAATTCTTTCAGTCTGTAGCCCTCTCCAAGTTTGGGAAACATTTGGGTTGTAAAACAAAGAAGCCCGTAGGCCTTCAACATAAATAACCACTGGTGAAACCGGTGGGATATGAACCGCTATACTCCACAACCCTGAAAGGGTTGAATGATAAATATTAATATGAGTATCGGATAATTCACCTAAATTGAATTTTACTATAAATTTAATCGTAGATATTTTGGTGAAAACTTATTTGACAGGCTATTGGTGGCATCTGTCTCCTATAAAAATAAATTTAGGTATAATATCCGATAATCATAAAACAAAAATCCCTGAAAAGCTCAGAATTGAAACCTAAATGTAATGAATTCGTTTTCATATTTTTGAGAATAACAATTTTTTTTAACACCAATTTTATTAAATAGAGCCAAAACTTTTATTTTGATGCCATTTATTTATTGAAAAACAAAGGATATTATTACAATAAAAAACCTGAAAATCCAATTGATTATGACCCATCTGAAACTGACAATGGGATGTCATTTAGAATTGGATATGAAAGATTTTATAATTTTCCTAAAAACAACTTTCCTTTTGCTGCAAAGTATGGCTTTGAAATTATTAAGCACGAGTTTTTCAATATCAATTCAATAAGTAGAGAATCAATTTATTTTCATGTAAAATTTGCAATACTGTTTGCAAAATAGCGATATACATTCTCAATTCAAGGGACTTCTAATAATTATTTCATAGCAAGATTTTCAGTTTTGCAGAAAATCAACAACCATAAAACTCCCCTCTTCCGTCTCCCCTCTGCCATCTCCCCTCACAATTCCAGGTATTTATTGTGATGCTCGATAAGCCCCGGCAACGGGTCCTGAACAACCTGATCAACAAACACACCTGCCTCATCTGCTGCTTCAAACAAAATATCTTTATAGTGGTATGCCACAGAACCAGCACAACGCAAATCGTAATGTGAAAAATGCTGGTATTTTACGATCTGATGTGTGAAAAACTCATCAAAAGATGAACGTACCAAATGGTAAATAAACGGATTATCAAGGTTTTCCTTAATAAACACCGAAAAACCCCCAAGGTAACGGTTCGGATATTCATCTTTATAAACGTGTTGCAGAAAATGACTCAAATTAGCTCCATAAGCCTTATTAAATTTCTTGGCTACAGGCATCGGCATATCATTTTGCAAGAAACTCTTTAGCAGCCTTTTCCCAAGGTAAGCACCACTGCCTTCATCTCCAAGGACATAGCCCAAAGACGGCACTTGTTCACTTACTTTGTTTCCATCGTACAAAGCTGTGCTGGCACCGGTTCCCAGGATGGCTATCAGGCCGGGTTGTTGGCCCCATAGTGAACGCGCTGCTCCCAGAAGGTCATGAAAAATATGTATTATGGTTGCAGGAAAAAACCGCTCTAAACCTGCAAAAATACATTCTTTCTGTACTGCCCCTGAACATCCTGCTCCGTAGAAATACAGTTCACTGACTTGCAATGCAGATAAATCATCAGGAAAATTGCTTTTTATTTCTTTATATACTTCTCCTAGGCGTACAATGTAGGGATTTAAACCTTTGGTCTGGAAGGTCTGAATCTTGCCGTCCGGATGTAAAACATGCCAGTTTGTTTTTGTTGATCCGCTGTCTGCTATAATTCTCATAATTTATGCTTCTGACTTTTGACCAATTATACTTGATATCGCTAAAAATACTCCAAGAACTATGCCTAAAATGGCAGCAAAAAACACCTGCCATTCGCCGGGCAATAAAAAAGTAATGGTATGTGCCGGAATCCAAAAAAACGGAATGGTCTTTTTAAACACAAAATTCCATTGTACCCCCCAATTGAGTTCCTTAAATATTTTATTAAAATTGATGGGGGTAAAAAAACCTTTCAGTGTCCCTCCTTTTGACAAAATATGGGTATCCGTAATCTTATGGAATGTCATAAAAACAGGAGCAAAAATAAGGTTCATGAAGGCAGAAATACAAAAAGCAATTAACAACTTGTTTCCGGAAAATGACCCGGCATATATTTCAGAGGCATCCTGTAACCCCACATATTCAAGAAAAGCCAATGTGCCGTTTGTGAAAATTATAAACGCTATTTTGATGGTAATCCCGATCAATCCCCAAACAATCATCCGGGGCAAAAGTCCAAAACCTTTTTCATAATACACCCCTTTTTTGATACGCAGCCCCAGGCATTCTCCAAAGGTGGCCAACAGCGCAAATTTGATAAAGCTCATTAACAAGCCATGCTCTTTATTGAAATCAAGGTAAAATTGATACACATCATTTGATATAAAAAATGGCAAAAAGACAATCACCACAGCAATAAAAACAAACAAATCAGATTTTTTCATATTTCCAGCAATTTAAGTAATTTAAAATTCAACTTCATATTCTCTCTATTCCGTTCTTCGTATTTTTTAGTCTTTTGTTTTCAAAATTGGGATTTATTTTGAGCTACCGTCATCCGTCGGTACAGGTTTGGGTTTTGGGTTTTGAACTTCCCGGGTTATCCGGGTTACGGTTTATACATATTCCACACTTCAGCAATACGAGTACTCACACGCTCCCATGACATAGCTATCAACACAACCAACGCAATGGCCACAATAATAAACATCCACTCGGAACGTGACAACTTTCGTATCTTCATATCTTCGCAAATATAAGAAGTTTCTGTGGTATCTTCATCTCTGCAAACATATTTTTAAAATTTTCGTACCTTTGCACTGAGCAGGCCGGTCTGTCGTTCCGATATTCATCGGGAAGGAAAGTCCGGACAACACAGGGTACTGCCCTTTCGAAACGAAAGATGTCCGTGAGGATATAGAAGCGGAGAAGAAAACAACAGCTTCCGTTCATTCGGGAGCTACGGTGAGAAGGTGAGGTAAGAGCTCACCAGGTTCCATGGCAACATGGAATGCTGTCCGCCTGGCAGGTTGCAAGGCCGCGTATATTCCGGTGTGCTTAGGCACAGAAAGTGACCCGCTTTCAGACCTCGTCTCCGGAAGGGGTAGACCGCTGAGATAAATGACAGACTAAAACAGAATCCGGCTTACCGGCCTGCTCTTTTTATTATTAACACCTTTTTTACACGATATGAAAAAAACAAAAACCAGTAACAACACATTTTTTCTTGTCATTGCATTATGCATTATGATGATCGCCTGCAATTTATCCAAAAACAAAGATTTGAAACATACTCAAATCTGCGTGCAGGGAAAAATCCTCAATCCCGTTAACAAACCCTTGCTGGCAGAATTAAATCATAAAACCGACAGCATTGCCATTGATTCACTCAACGAATTTATCCATTGCATTGAAACCAACAAGGCAGCATACATTGACATCAAATTACGACGTATTCAATTTACCATTTATGCCCATCCCGGTGACACCATGCACTTCACCATTGATGCCGGAGAACACAAGCATCCCGTTGTTTTTCACGGCAACAATACCAAAGCATCTGAATACCTCTATGCATTGCGTACTCAACAATTATCACATCCGGTTTTTAATGAACTTCTGCGGCAGGATAGTGTGGAAAAATTTTTGGCAGGAACTGGAAATTTGCACGATACTCTGTTCTATCATCTCAATCAATACGTAAATGAGCAGGAGGATGCCTATTTTATTAGCCAGGAAAAATCACGGATAGACTACCTGATCAAGCACCAAAAAATAGTGTACAGTAAATATTATGCCTACATAACAGGCAACTCAATCCCTGATAGTGCAGCCTATTTTTCCTTCATTACGCAGACAGAAATTGAAGATCCCCAGTCACTTGTGCTCCCTGAATACCTGAATTTCCTTGAAAATGCATTTCTGCTTCAACTGGATGACAATCCGGATACTACCTCATCCTACGGTGATGACATAAAATATCAACTCAAAAGCATCCGAAAAAAGTTCGACAATCAGGACATTAAACTTGCACTGTACAATAAAATCCTAACCGGTTATGCACAATATAATGGATTTGAAGGCCTGGATTCAGAATACACATGGTTGAAAACTCATCTGGACAATGAAAATCTGCTGAATGACCTGGAGAAATTGCATGCAAGCTGGGATAAGATCAGCAAAGGTAAAAAAGCACCCGGGTTCACGTATCCCGACATTAGTGGCGACAGCATTTCACTCAGTGACTTTAAAGGGAAACCGATTTACATTGATGTCTGGGCAAGCTGGTGCGGGCCGTGCATAAGGGAAATGCCTTATATGGACAGCTTGCATGATGAATACAAGGATAAAAACATCGTTTTTCTTTCTGTCAGTGTGGACGAAAAAGCTGACAACTGGTTAACATCCCTTGAACAACATCCACCTGAATGGACTCAGTTGCATACAGGCGATTGGGATTGTAAGCTCTGCCATGATTATAACATTAAGGCCATTCCCCGGTTTCTGCTGATTGATCGCAAGGGCAAAATCATAAGTGCATCTGCACCACGCCCATCATCAGACGAAATCAAACCATTGCTTGATGAGCACATAAAAATGCCTTTGTAAGATTTTACTATTAACAGGGCGTGCCCCTTATTTGTTTTGACTTCTCGCTATGATACGCTTAGCGAGTAATTCGCTTAGTATTTGATAGCGAGAAGCCAAAAACAAATAAGGGTCGGTCTCCGGCTATTAGCTTCCTGCTGCTCTGCGGGTGCTAACAGATGCAGCAAAGGAGTTTGCTCAATCGCTCCACTCTTTCCTGCATGCAGCACCAACGCATCGCAGCAGGCAGGCTAACCACCTCCGCCCTCACGCAGAAAAAGGAGATAGGGAGACAGCACGAAAGCACGATAGGATGAATGAATGATGGTGAGATTGAGTGATTGTGCACTGTAAATATTGCTGGAGAGCAAAAATTTTCTATATTTACCTAATCATTTGATTAAAACTCAACACATCATGAAAAATTTGATTCGTATCATTGCCGGAGCGATCCTGTTTTTTTCTGTCAGTCAGGTAAGCTCACAAACCGTTGGATTTTCTTATTTCTTTCCCACATACGGGTACTTTACCAATCCCATTGCTCCGTTGAACCTGAGTTTACCTGTCAGTTTTGGAAAATATTTCCAGATTTCGCCGGGAGTCAGTATGAACAACATCGGCGGGATGAGCATGACTGGTTTGGGAGAAAATCTGAATTCAGAAAGGCCGCTTGTTGGACCGTTTCAGAGCATCAACGGCAGCCTGATCCCTACGATTGTCATTCCTGCAAAGTCATTCAGGGTTGATATCATGGGAGGCGTGTTTGGATTCGCCAGTATCAACACAAAGTTGATGCACGGAAATTTTGACACCATGTTTAATGAACATTATAATTACTATGCCATCACTTCGGACATGCAATATGACAAAGATTCTTTTGGATGGGGATACGTTTATGGCATAAAATTCAGTTTCAGGGTCAGAAAAAATATCTGGGGATATTTCGGAGGAAAATATTACATGGGATCACAAGATATGCCTTTGTCCGGAACCATAACGGCGGCCACAGAAGCTGATAACATTGTCTGTTTTGAATCCAATTTTCCTGATGCCGCCATACGATACGAAGGGATTGAATTTATTGTCGGGGTTTCCATAAAATAACTTCGCCGATTCTGTTCACTTTATTTCGTAACAACACCTTATGGAAAAAGACGCCCGCAAGGAAAAGACAAAAGGTATTTAAGTCAAAAGGCAAAAGCCAAAAAAAATAAAGTTAAAAATAAAGGATTGATAAAAATAATAGCAAAATCTATCGTTACCTCAAAATCAAGATAAGGGGTAAGGTGTTAGGTGTTAGGAGGGAAACTTTTCCTAACTCCTAACACCTTACCCCTAAATCCTTATTTTGTCTTTTATCTTTTGTCTTTACTATTCTAATTTTCAAGCTGTGAATGGTTACCGTTATTGTTTGATCAGTTTCATCACCTTGTGTTGATTTCCTGCTTCAATGTCAAGGAAATATACGGACGAATTCAAATCACCTGCCGGGATTATAAAATGCGTATCTTCCACCACATATTCCCGTATAATACGACCATTCACATCTTTCAGCCTGACAATACGTGAGCCGCTATCAGCAAAATTCAGCGTCCATGCATCTGTGGCCGGGTTGGGATAAATTTCTGTTCCACCAACATCAACCATTTCTTTGCCTGTGGGGATGAGTTCAATTGTCCAGATACCGGAACCGTCAGTTCCCATGACAAGTTCTGTTCCCATCATACCACCGGTAACCACATCAATACCTTGACGAAAGCCATCACCATAAGCGTTCCATGTATCCATTGAAGAACCTGAAAACACGCCTTCCGGACAAACAATGATGTTTTCATGATCTGTGACACTTGAATTCAGCGTAAACGCTGTTTGTGATTCTGATGGCAAACCAGTAGCTACTACTTCTTCCCAGTCTGTCATATCATTATTAAGTTTGTATAATTTATTCAAGGAATTATAATCATCATACATCAGCACAGCTGGTAGCCCGTCATCATCAATCAGGGTAGCGGCTTTGCCCTGATAACTTGAGCCTTTTTCAGAAAGACAAAATTCAAGGCTGGTTTCATTAAAGGGCGTTTCTGTCCAATTCTGACCATGGTCATCAGAATAATACACCACCGTATTGTCTGATGCTGTTTCCATAAACAAATAAGTGTATGTTCCATCACCAGTTACGCCATGCACTTTTGTAGGATTCAGGGCCTCAATGGAACTGGTAAGATCTATGTATGAAGAAGCATCGGCATTGTATCCCAGATATTCTCTGCCTGTTCCGGTTTCCAGCACGACGTAAAAATAATCGCCGTCATTGCCGCCAAAAAGAAAAACATCATCCGACGGATGGGATGTTATTTCACTCCATGATTGTCCATTGTTTGTGCTTTTAAACAATCCACAGGCATTAGTCATCGGATCGGTAATAACAGATGCGTATAGCGTTCCATTATGGTTTAACACATCCACTACCCATACTAGATCCTCCATTACTGCAGGTAATCCGGAATTTCCATAATTCCATGTAAGCAAATCCTCACTACGAACAACACCGAAATTTTCGGTACCACGAATAACCACATTGTCATTTACTGCAATTTGATACCTGGTATTGTATAAATTGTTTTGAGCAGAAATAAATGTTTCTCCATCAGTGGATGCAAACAATTCATACATCATTGTATTAATAAAATAACCTTCTTCAGCATACTGGTAAACATCTTCGATAAAAGGCAACGTTCCTATCCCCGGATCAACTATTTCAGTCCAGCTTTCACCGTGATCATGACTTGCCAGGAGATGGACACCAAGGCTAATGCCTGAAAAAGATAGAGCCCCGAGGTATAAAACGGAATCACAGGCTGCCATCCCCTCTAACATAATCACATTTGCAACAGCACTTTGTGTCAGCCCTGTCCAGGTATCGTCGGATGCATCGTAACGTGCTATTGCATCCCCTTTGTAATAAAAATAATCGGTGGATTGTTCGGCTGTCATGTTGTAAATAGCGTTATATCCATTGCCAAGCCCACCTATTGCGGTAAAATCAATCGTAGTCACATTAATTCCATCAGAAGTATAACACACACTGTCTTCATTAGCAAAAATAAGATACCCATAGGAATCGTCATTTATAGCATACCAATCCTGACCAAGGAATGCTCTTTCATTCCAGCTTGAGCCATAATTATCGGATGTAAAAATATAGCTATCAGCTGAATAATACGTACCAATTGCATACAGTTTACCGTTAACCGTGTGAATTTTATTCACATAGCCATTGGTAATGCCTGCTTGTTCTTCCCAGGCACCACCGGCGATATTATACTCATAAAAAGATCCGCAAGCAGTCATAAAAAACCGGCCATCAAGCAAGGCTAAATCATCAATATAATCGCGATTAATTAAACCAGGAAAATTAGTCAATTCCCAGGTGGATCCATCTGTTGTCATAAAAACATCCCGGCCATCGGTAACAAAACCTATTCCGGAACTTTCATCATAGACAATGTCATCAGATTCACATCCTTCGAGAAGATTGTCTTCTTCTAAGGTAAAAGCCGGCTGAGCCACTAGCCCTGTGGTAATCAGCAAGCAAAGCATAAGTAAAATTTTTGTCTTCATAGTTTTTGATTTTAGTTTGTTAAACAATTTATTTAGTTGATATTTTATTCATATTCATAGTTTTCTTTACCATATTAAATCTATCTCACCATTATCTACAGTTTCCCCATCTCACCCTCTCACCATCACACCGTCTCTAAATTACTCCTTCACTCAATCTCCCCATCGCCAGCTCGCCCCATCGTGCTATCACCCTATCTCTCCGATCTCACCATTCTCATACACTCCCGCGTGAGGGCGTAGGCTGGCAGCTTGCGTGCAGCGATGCGTAAGGTGCTGTGATGCAACAGAGTGGAGGAACGGAACTCCTGTTTGCAGCTTACAGCACCCGCAAAGCTGCACACAACTATAAGCCGGAGACCGACCCTTAATTTGTTTGTTACCAGACCTTTCTCTCACTTAGCGAGTGATTCGCTTAGCGAGAAGGTCGGGTAACAAACAAATAAGGGGCACGCCCAAATAAACACAAAACAAAACCTACAATCCATCTCTCCCTCACTCTGTCTCTCTGTCTCCCCATCGTTCTTTCACACCATCGTGCTATC
>JAYENB010000228.1:0-2116 GCA_034721855.1 Bacteroidota bacterium | reverse complement strand
AATCCCCTATCTCCGCTGTCTTTTACGTTGCTTGCTGCCCTTTTTCTTTTTAGATGTGTGTTTATTTTTAGAAGTATATTCCTTTTCCGGCCTGACTTTTACTTTGTTATCCGGCTTTGATATCTCTACTACCAATTTTGTATCATGGTAGTAGGTGTTATTGAATGCACTAAGCACTTGTGTGGTAAATGCTTCTTCCACTTCGAAAAACGAAAATTTGCGCATGATGTCAATCTTCCCGATCTCAATATTTCGGTTTCGTGTGTTTTCATTGATCAGGCCAATCAGGTTATGCACCTTGATGTTTTGTTTTTCACCTATGTTAATAAAAAACCTGGTAAACCCGGATTCCGCTACCGGTGACTTATTGAAAGTTTCTTTTCCGTTTGGTCTTTTCTTGTTTTTCCTTTCCTTATTTTTCCGTTTTGGCTTGTTCTCTTTTTCAGGCGCATTGAGGTCTTTCGCGTTTTTGTAATATTCCACAAAACGATTGAATTCAAAAAAGATAAGCCGTTTCAATAATTCATCACGGTCGAGCCAGTCCAGTTTTTGTTTGATTTCTTTCCAGTAAGGGGCAATTTTTTCCTCATCAACATCCACTTTTTCAATGTTGTCCATGAGTGTGTATAAACGTTTCTGTACAATATCTTTACCCCGTGGTACGGATTTCCTTACGATTTTTTGTCCGGTGATTTTTTCAAGGCTTTGTATTTTTCTGCCTTCACGGCTGTGAGAAATGATAATGGATTTTCCTTTCTTTCCTGCCCGGCCTGTTCTGCCACTGCGATGGATGTACATGTCAAGTTCATCGGGCAGGTTGTAATTCACGATGTGAGTGAGGTCGTGAATATCAAGGCCGCGGGCGGCAACATCGGTAGCCACCAACATCTGGATGCTGTGATTGCGAAAAGCATGCATTACCTGGTCGCGTTGCGCCTGTGATAAATCGCCGTGAATGGCATCAGCAGGATACCCGTCTTCAATCAGTTTTTGTGCAACATCACGGGTTTCGGCACGCGTGCGGCAAAACACTATCCCGTATATGCCGGGGTTTATGTCAAGGAGCCGCTTCAGGGTAAGATAGCGGTCAGCGGCACGTACCGTATAAACTTCATGTTCCACATTTGCTGTACCGGTATTTTTTTTGCCGATGACAATTTCTACCGGGTTATCCATGTATTTTTTGGTAAGCTGCCTTACACCTGACGGCATGGTTGCTGAAAATAGTAGTGTCTGTCTTTCTTTTGGCGTGTCTTTCAAAATGGCATCCAGGTCTTCACGAAATCCCATGTTCAGCATTTCGTCGGCTTCATCCAGCACGAGCTGACGGATGTGTGTCAGTGAAAGTTTCCTGCGTTTTATCATATCAAGCGTACGGCCCGGCGTGCCCACAATGACATGCGGGTTGGCTTTAAGGCCGTTGATTTGTGTGCTGATGCTGGCTCCACCATAAATGGCAAGGGTTTTAAACCCTTTTATGTATTTACTGTATTGCTTAAAATCTTTACAGATTTGCAGGCACAATTCCCTGGTGGGGCATAGAATAATGCATTGTACCGCCTTCGTGTTTACATCCGTTTCTTGGATAATTGGCAGTCCAAAACCCGCTGTTTTGCCGGTACCGGTTTGTGCAAGGCCAATGATATCGCCTTTGCCTTCTACTATTTCGGGGATAACTTTTTCCTGTATGCCTGTTGGTTTTTCAAAACCAAGCTCATAAACAGCTCTGAGGATATCTTCCCTCAGTCCCATATCTTTAAATTCTGTCATTCAATTATGTTTTATTCTGACCAACGCTTGTTAAGTCTTAAAAATTCTATGTGCTAATCATGTTGGCCAGGCAGCTTGAAAGCTTTCCGGAAAACATTTCCGGCATCATGTATATCGGAGGCAAAGGTACAATAAATAAAAAGAATATTTTATTAGCTTTAAATTTATGAGTCCACTCCGAAAAGTCGGATGAACTTTAAAAGTTATCAAAAATAATAATTTTATTCATATTTGAGCCTGGGATTAAAAAGTAAGGTGCAAAATTAAGATTTTTTTGCCATTTCACCCCGTGAGATAATTTTGTATCTAACGGGGTGAAAATTGTTAATAACTTACCTCCGTAACG
>JAYENB010000227.1:1667-43598 GCA_034721855.1 Bacteroidota bacterium | reverse complement strand
TAAACTTCTAAGAATTGCCCATATTTTATTTTTGAAAAGTTTTCTCGAAAAGATCAATTCCTGTTTCTTTTTGATATTCGGTAATACGTTTACGAAGCAGGTAATATGTAGATTCTGCAGGAACAGGATCATCCATATTTATAAGTCCTAATGCTTTACGTGTCAATAAATTAAAACGACAATTTTCAAATAATTTTTGATCGCTGTATCCTTCACCTTCTTTAAGTATCATCATTCCTATTAGTGTTCTGATCGGAGCATTTGGAGCACCATTTTCTGAAGAAAATAATATTGAAAATAAATTTTCATCAATACGGCGTACAACTTGTTTATAGAAAATGTTTTGCCATGCCGTTTCATCTGCAAATCGCTTTGACGAATCCGCTGTAAGGTGCTGGGATACGTTGCTTAACAAAGAAATTTGTTGTGATGTGTCTGTTTTTTTTAAACATATTCTTCTTGTTTTTATGATTCAATAACAAAGATAAGCATTACACTGTTAATTATCAAATATATATGTTCCACGTGGAACATATTACCCCTTGACTATTAGCACTTTATGACGCTGTTGGTAAGTTTTTTAAATCACTGCTTATCAGCTTGTTACAGATGTGAGTTATTAACAATTTTCACCCCGTTAGATACAAAATTATCTCACGGGGTGAAATGGCAAAAAAATCTTAATTTTGCACCTTACTTTTTAATCCTAGGCTCAAATATGAATAAAACTATTATTTTTGATAACTTTTAAAGTTCATCCGACTTTTCGGAGTGGACTCTATTAATAAACATTTAAATAAATCCTAAATTCTAATTCCCAAATACTAAACAAACAGAACTTATAAAATTTTTTGGATCAATAATAACTAAATCAGAGTAGGTTGTAGCGAGTAGCATAGTTTTGAACATTAATAATTGAGCCCAGTCTAAAAAGGCATTGCTTTGCCACTAAGACACGAAGACACAAAGTATCACAAAGATTAAAGCATTGTAATTCTGTCCTTTGTGGATCTTGGTGTCTTAGTGACTTTGTGGTATTTTTCATTTTTTTGGCTTTTTAGACCGTGCTCATAATTTGTATTACCGTCATTCGTCGGTACAGGTTTGATATTGTTTAGGATTTAGAAATTTGGATTTAGGATTTCCCTGCCTGCCGCCCACCTGTCAGGTGGATTATCACATATGGCTAAAGGGGATAACACTAACGACCCCGAACGGGGTCGAACATAAATAACCCCTGATAAGGGAGGTTTACCGACCGAAATCCGGGGCCACACAACCATCCCACTAACCGCTTTTGGCGGGATTTTTGATGCGACAGCATTCAAAAATCGTGACAAAAGAACATTTACCCACAAGCCATACGGATATTTCAAGTAACTTCTCAATGACTGCAAAAAACACCTGTCAGGTCTGCCATAATAAAGATTTATCAGAAAAATTAAACAACAGACACGTTAAAACCATCGAAAGGTAAATAAGTGAAAGCATTAAATTAAAAATGCATGTAAAATAAAAAACGCGGTTTCTGTTCTATATGTAAAACAAAAACCATTATTAATTCAACCGGTATCAAGGTTGGTACTGCAACTTTAATTGAATATTTTAATTTTTTGGAGGCATCTTTTTTAGTGTTCAGTATAAAAAACTATGTTTCAAAGTTCGCGGAACGGGAAACAAAAAAGAAGTTTTTTTTTCATATATTTGCACTACAAACCAAAAACAATATGAATATGAAAAAACTGATTTTAATGACAAGCATTATGTTGGCAGGGATGGCACTTTTTTCCCAGCCATTTTTTACAAACGGCGGTTTTGAAACCTGGAACGATGAACTTTTGTACCGGAACCCCGATCCCTGGTTCAGTTCAAACATGCAATTGTACATAATGGGCGCTGAAAACAACGTCACCCGTACCGAGGATGCATACCACGGCACCTATGCTGCCCATCTGGAAACCGTAAACCTTGGTAGTGATACCATTTTAGGCATGATGATGATTGCCAATGGTTATGACCTTATGAGCGGGGGCATTCCCTACAGCACCACACCCGACTCCATGTATTGTTACGCCAAATTTGATATTCAACCCGACGATACCGCAACCCTGGGTGTGTTTTTCAGAAACAACGGAAGCAACGTTGGAGGGGCATTTATTACGTTTACTGGTGAACAAGTAGGTTATCAGCGATTTTCCACACCGGTAAACACATCAGAAACTCCGGATTCCCTGAGTGCTTTTGTGTGCAGTTCCACACTGGGAGAAACACCGGATATCCCTGGAAGTGAAATAACCATTGATTCCATAGGCTTTGTTGGCGGGGATCCATTCCCCAATGGAGACCTGGAAAACTGGAACGATGTTATTGTAGAAGAACCGTACGGATGGTTTACAACCAATTACGGAAACGTTATGGATGAAAATTACCCCGTGACAAAATCCAATGACAGTTATGCAGGAAACTATGCTGCCAGGATAGAAAACACCGTGACCATGTGGGGAGATACCATGGGACTGGTAACAAAAGGCATATTGACCGAACAAGGCCCTGCCGGTGGTTTTTATGTGGATGACAACCCCAGCTTGGTGTCCGGGTATTACAAATACACTCCTGTTTCCACCGACACGGCCATGGCTATGGTTACCACATCCTACTACGATGATGTCGCCGGGGAAACCGTGTTGCTGGATTCCTTTTTGGTAATGCTGCCTGAAGTGTCAGGATACACGTATTTTGAACTTCCCCTGTCAAACACAGTGCAGCAAGCTGATACACTGAATATTGTCATTGCTGCCGGCAACATGAACGACAGCGCCACGGCATACCCGGGAAGTGTGCTGATCCTGGACGAAATGACTGTGGATTATTATCAAGGAATCATATCCGGTGACACCCCCCGGGAAATGAAACTTTATCCTAATCCCGCTGAAAGCCAGGTTTGGATTACCACGGCCGGGGATGACAACATCAGGTTTGAATTGTATGATCTGACAGGAAGGAGAGTCTTTTTCAGAGAACTCAGCCAGGTCCGGGACACAAAAATAAAACTTAATGTCAGTGACATTTCAGAGGGTACATATATTTACAAGTGCCACAGCGACACACAGACCTCAACCGGGAAATTTGTCATAACACGGTAAATCATCCGGTGTTACTTTAGCCGTTCAGTAAAAATGAAAAATCCTGACCGGTATCCAGTTCCTGTGGTTCCTTTCCGTATTTGAACAAGCGTAAGGAGTGGATTCCGATGAGTTTCATTTTATCACCTTCGATGAGAAACATACATCCCTCGCGTAACCCGGCTACCGGCATGTCTTTGTTCAGCACAAGAAATTCACTGATGCGGTCTTCACGGCTTTCACCGGCATGGCCCTGGGCTTTTTTATCTAAGAAGTGCGGGTTGATCTGGAACGGGATGAGATTCAGAGCATCAAAACCCTTGGGGTCAATGATGGGCATGTCGTTGGTGGTTTTGATGGTGGGACAGGTTACATTTGAACCAGCGCTCCAGCCTATGTATGGTGTTCCGTCAAGCACTTTTTTGCGAATGGGATCAAGCAAATTGTTATCCCGCATCACACGTACCAGGTTCCATGTATTGCCTCCGCCAATTACAATGGCATCTGCTTCTTCAACGGCTTTGACAGGATCATCAAATTTATGGATAGCCGTCACGTCATGTCCAACCTCGTTGAAGCGGGTTTTGACTTTCTCTTCGTATTCGTCCCAACTGAAACTTACCGCTGCATAAGGAATAAACAACGCATTGACTTTTTCTTTCCCCAAAAATTCAGCAATGTTATGTTTGGGATAATCAAGATACGGCTCTCCGGCCATAGTTGAATTACTTATCAATAAACATTTCATACACAATAAATTTTTATTTTTCACATTAAAAATATAAAATTACACAAAAATTACGTTTTTTCAATATAGAGTCAGATATTTGTTTTCTCATGCGATATTTTTTTTATTTTATAATGATGCTGTGTGTATTTTGGTCTATTTCAGTCGAAGGCCAGGAAAAAGACATTGATCCCAATGGCTACAATGTGTTTTATTATCCAGGTGGACAAAAAAGCAGCGAAGGCTACATGAAAAACGGTCAGCCGGAAGGCGTATGGATAAATTATTATCCCAACGGACAAATTCGTTCCCAAGGAAAAAGAACAAATCATGAGCTTGACAGCACCTGGGTTTTTTACGATGAAAACGGTAACATCACAAAAAAAATCAATTACAAAAATGGAAAAAAACACGGGTATTATTACACTTACAATACCGTTGAAACGGAAGATTCTGTCAAAAATATCCTGGTATCTAAGGAACTGTATTATAATGACAAACTCAATGGTAAATCTTTTCATTACGACAAGGAAAAAGGGTATCTGAAATACACATACCATTACGATAAGGGAAAAAAACACGGACTTGGCAAACAATATAATGAGGAAGACAAGGTGATAAACCTGTTTGAGTATTTCAATGGTTTTCTGGTGAAAAACTCCATGGTTAACCGGCACAACAGCAGCAGCGAGAAAACCGGGAAATGGCTGACATTTTACCCTGCCGGCCAGATAGAAACCGAAACGCATTACATCAATGGCAAAAAGCACGGCAGGTACAGAAAATACGATAAAGCCGGCAACATCATTGAAGAACAACAATACAGGATGGGCAAACGCATCGTTGCGGAACAAGAAGCTGAAAAACTCCAGGCGGAACTCAAGCAAACCTATTACAACAACGGAAACATCAAATACGAGGGGGCATTCATTGACAGCATTCCCGTTGGCATACATAAAACCTATGAAAAAGACGGCAGCCTGGACAAAGCCATGGAATACAACCGCCAGGGAGACCTGGAAGGCGAAGGGGATTTAACCAAACAAGGCCTGAAAGACAGTGTCTGGACGTTTTATTTTCCTACCAAAGAACCGAGGTGCCGCGGGGCATTTAAAAACGGTAAAAGACATGGGATGTGGGAGTTTTATTTTCAAAACGGGAACACTGAACAAGTTGGCCGGTACAAGGAAGGCAAACCACACGGGGAATGGAAATGGTATTACCCGGAAGGCAACCTGCTGAAAGAAGAAAATTACAACATGGGAAAACTGGACGGAGAACTGCTTGAATTAAACCCGGAAGGCGATACCATACAGCATGGTGAATACCTGGATGGGAAAAAATCGGGCGAATGGATGTACCATGTGGGTGATCATAAAGAAGTAGGAAGTTACCGTGACGGCCTGAAACATGGTGTGTGGAAACATTATTATCGTGGCACCACCCTGATTTTTGAAGGTGAATATGTAAACGGGGAGCCTGATGGGTTGCACCAACACTGGTATGTCAACGGGAAACATGAGCTGCGGGGAAAATACATCATGGGTAAAAAAGACGGCCTGTGGCAAAAATACCACCGTGACGGCAGTTTGTTTATGGTGTATAAATATGATCACGGCGAATTGAAAAAGATCAATGGCAAAAACTGGCAAAAATGGCAGGAACAATTTGAATAACAGCATCAACATACCCTGCCTTGTTTTATCCATGTGTTTTTTACTGATTGGTATGAATTTTTATGCACCTGCACAGATTGTCGAAGAGGATATTGGCGATGCCGTTTCAAAACCACCAGACCCTTTCATCCGCTTTGATTCCAAAAACAGTTTTATATCAAACAACGGAGTAAAAATATGGGGGCTTAATCTCGGGCTGAATTACTCGGATACTTTCAAATACGGTTTTGGCTTGTATGGTTTGTCCACACCACTGAAGCGGGATTTTTATGAAATGCACAACGGCATCCGGGATACCATACACACGGAATTGAATTATGCTTACCTGGCGTTGTTTGGAGAATATGTTTTTTACCAGACAAAACACTGGGAAGGCAGTTTACCCATACAGATTGGTGTGGGAGGCACCAGTTTTTCAGGCAACGCCAACGACAGCACCTATGTGTATTACCCAAAACTTGTGATGCATTACGAGGCCACACTCACAGGTCACTACCGGTTTTTACGGTATTTTGCGGTTGGTGGAGGGATTGGTTACCGGATTATGTTGATTGACAACAAACCCCTGGATCTTCAGCTCACCAGCCCCATCTATATATTAAAACTGAAATTTTTCCTCGGTGACGTGTACCGTGATGTGAAATCACTGTTCTGATTATGCAATGCTGGCTCCTTAGATAGTGCTTGTCTGTAATGTCTTATAATAGGAACGCTGATGACACAGATTATTATGATTTACGCTGATATAATCATATTTTATCACAAAAAATCAGCATCATCTGCGTTCTATTACTACTTTATGGACAAACGCAAATTATTCCGGTTGAAGTGAGAAAACGAATCCTGTTCACAATCCTTAGAGATCAGATTAGAAATGAACCACATTGTGATAAAATGTAAATTAAGACATATCCTTGTCACTAATTTCCGGTTTTTTCTTACCTTTGAGCAACGATAATAAAAACATATGAGTGATTTTTTAGATCCCGAAGAAAATAAGTTGTCCCATACCGACAAAGAAATGGAGAATGTATTGCGTCCCCTGAATTTTAAGGATTTTAGCGGGCAGGACAGCATCGTGGATAACCTGAAAGTGTTTGTAAAAGCTGCAGTCATGCGTGAAGAGTCGCTCGACCATGTGTTGTTACATGGCCCCCCCGGCTTGGGAAAAACTACCCTCGCTAAAATCATTGCCAATGAATTGAATGTAGGATTCAGGGTTACTTCTGGCCCGGTGCTTGAAAAACCCGGCGATTTGGCAGGCCTGCTCACCAGCATCGAAAAAAATGATGTGTTGTTTATTGATGAAATTCACCGGTTGAGCTCTGTGGTGGAGGAATATTTGTATTCTGCCATGGAGGATTACCACATCGATATCATGATTGACAAAGGCCCGGCAGCACGTTCTGTGCAGTTAACCCTCGAACCGTTTACTCTGATTGGGGCAACAACACGAAGTGGGTTGCTCACAAACCCGTTACGGGCACGTTTTGGTATCACTAATCACCTTCAATATTACGATGCCAACATATTATCCCGGATTGTGAAGCGTTCAGCAGGCATTTTAAAAGTGGAGATTGATGATGATGCATGCTATGAAATTGCCAGACGAAGCCGTGGCACACCACGAATAGCAAATGCTCTGCTCCGGCGTGTCAGGGATTTTGCCCAGGTACAAAGCGATGGGGTCATCCGAATGGAAATCACCAGATCTGCACTTAAAGCACTGAACATTGATACACGTGGACTGGATGAAATGGACAACCGCATTTTAACAAGCATCATTGATAAATTCAAAGGTGGACCCGTGGGATTGAAAACAATTGCTACAGCCGTGGGAGAAGAGGACGGCACAATTGAGGAAGTGTATGAACCTTTTTTGATCATGGAAGGATTTATCAAACGGACACCACGCGGAAGGGAAACCACTGCCCTGGCGTATGAACACCTCGGGAAAATACCGGGAAATAACAAGCAACCAAATTTATTCTGATCATGATAAATCGCATATTTTTTACAACCTGTATTTTGTTGATGTCCCTGTTTGTGTTTTCGCAACAGGTTAATAACACTAATGTGTTGCATTATGACATCAACATCACGGAAGTGGATTTTCTAAATGATGCCATTACTGCCCATGCAAACATAGAATTTACCGTGCATGAGGCTGCATCAAATATGTACCTCCATTTGTTGCACCTTGATGTGGACTCCGTTGTGTCTAACGGCGAACACATGAGTTACTCCCACAACGATACCCTTCTGCTCATCCTGTTGGGGGAGCATTTATCCCCGGGTGATGCCAGAAGCCTCACTGTTTATTACCATGGAAATCCCGTCACAGATCCTTCGGGATGGGGCGGTTTTTATTTTCAGGACAATTATGCATTCAACCTGGGAGTCGGTTTTGAAGACGTTCCGCATAACTACGGGCGTGTGTGGTTCCCTTGTGTGGATAATTTTACTGATCGTGCCACCTACAAATTTAACATAACAACTTCTGTTGATCACAAAGCGGTGTGCAATGGAAGCCTTGACAGTATCACAACTCAGATTGACGGAACAGATACAACCCTTATTCATCACTGGACCATGATAGATGAAATCCCAAGCTATCTTGCATCCATGGCTGTTGGTGCTTACGAAGTAATTGAATATGATTATCAGGGAATTGAACGGGATATCCCTGTACAATTATATGTATATAAAGGGAATACAAGCAGTGCCAATGGTTCTTTTCAGAATTTGGATACCATTCTTAATTGCTTTGAAAATTATTTTGGCCCCTATCCCTGGCAGCGTGTTGGATACGTAGCTGTGCCCTTTAACAGTGGAGCCATGGAACACGCAACCAACATTGCCATAGGAAATGGGTTCATCAACGGCAGCACCACCTACGAACAATTAATCGCCCATGAGCTTTCACATAGTTGGTTTGGGGATTTTATTACCTGCCATGATGCCGAAGAAATGTGGATAAACGAAGGATGGGCTACCTATTGTGAAACCTTGTACAGGGGATTCATGAACGGTGAAAATTCTGCAAAAATTTACCGTCGCAAGTCGCATTTTGCCGTATTGCTTGAAGCGCATTTGGATGATGGCGGATTTTATCCTTTAAATGAAGTACCGCAAGATGTTACATACGGAACCACATCCTATGAAAAAGGAGCTGATGTGGTACACAGCCTCAAAGCTTACCTTGGCGATGATTTTTTCCCGGCAGTACGCAATATGTTGTACGAAAAAGCCCTGGATGATATTTCTTCTGAAGAAATGAGAGATATATTATCGGATTATACAGGTACCGATTTGACTGAGTTTTTTAATTCGAGGGTATTTGATACCGGCTTTCCAGATTATAAATTAGATTCCTTTAATGTAGTCAACAACGGCAGCACGTTTGATGTTGAAGTGTTTGTTCAGCAAAAAAGCTACGGAAGGGATAACTTTTACGATGACAACATGGTGGACATCTGTTTTATGGATGAAAATTACGAGGTGGTGGAAAAACGCATGGAATTTGACGGCAGATTTGGCTCACATACCTTCTCCCTTGATTTTAATCCTATACTGGTCATGATGGATTATTTCGAAAGGTGGTCGGATGCCAGGATAGCCATGATAAGGATGATAGATAACCCGGGTTATGTGTATTTTGACCAGGCGGTGTTCAGGTTCTATGTGGAATCGGTGACAGATTCGGCTTTTTTGCGTGTCACTCACCACTGGGTAAGCCCCGACCAGTTTAAAGAACCAATCCCGGGATTGATTCTGGCTGATCACAGGTACTGGAAAATAGAGTCCGATATGCCCGATGGGTTCAGTTTTGATGGAAATTTTAAGTTCAGCGATTCTGATGTAGGCGCTTATCCTGAGTTGGATACAGAGTTTATTACCAACAGCCTTGATTCCCTTGTGCTTGTTTACAGAACCGATGCTGCTGATGATTGGCATATTGTTGAGAATCAAACACTGTCAACCATTCAAAAACGCATTGATGTGGAAGATGTACAGCCCGGAGAGTACAGCCTGGCAATTTATGACTGGGAAGTTTGGGAAGCTGGTGTTGAAGAAACAAAAAGTAAGAACAGGATGTTCAGTGTGTATCCCAACCCGGCATCAGGCACCGTTTACATGCAAACGCATGGCAGGTTTAGCGGATATATACGAATCATCAACAATACTGGTCAGGTTGTTTTTACACAACAGGTAACACCTGAAAATGGTACCATAACCTGGAACCCTGATCAGTCTGCCGGCTTGTTTTTTGTTTTGTTCAACCGTGCTGATGGTAACTGTGAAACCCGGAAACTGCTTATTACAAAGTAACCGCCGCATCTGAAAATCTTGATGTGAAAAAATAATCAGTTACAGTCTTTTATATTTTCCCCATCATCTCTTTGATAAGCAATGTCATTTTCTTTTCAGCTTTTGATGCCACTCTTTGTACCTCTTCATGTGACACTTCCATGATTTTACCGGGCACACCAAGGTCAGTAATGATGGAAACAGCAAACACAGGAATCCCCATTTGGTGAGCTACTATTACTTCGGGTACAGTACTCATTCCCACCGTATCGGATCCGATAATGCGGAAATATTTGTACTCTGCAGGCGTTTCAAAAGTAGGCCCTGTTACCACAGTGTAAACGCCTTCCTGTAGTTTAATATCATGTTTTTTAGCAATCTGTTTGAAAGTGGATATCAAATTGGGATCATACACATTGCTCATATCAGGGAAACGGGGGCCGAAGCCTTTTTCATGTTTGCCGATAAGCGGATTGGGTATCAGGTTGATGTGATCATTGATCACCATGAGATCACCAATTTCAAAATCAGGATTAATACCACCGCTGGCATTGCTCACAAACAAATGTTTGATACCGAGAAATTTCATTACCCTGACAGGAAAGGTGATTTTTTCGGCTGAATACCCTTCATAATAATGAAAACGTCCCTGCATGGCCACAACGGATTTACCGTTTAATGTCCCAAAAATCAGACGTCCATGATGTCCTTCAACTGTGCTGACAGGGAAATCCGGAATGTCATCATACGACAGGGTTTCATTGATGTCTATTTCGTTCACAAGGCCGCCAAGGCCTGTCCCCAGGATTATCCCAACTTCAGGATCGGAGGTGATCCTGTCCTTTATAAAGTTTACTGTACCTTCGATTTGTTTTAACATAGCGGATTATTTGTTGTTTAAATTCATCTTCTTTTTTTTCATCGCCTAAAAATATGGCACGTATAGGTAAATAGTAAAAAAGTGCTTTCATATCTTCCCGTATATGGGGCAGATTTCTGATTTTTACGGCGTCTTTTTCAGTGGTAACAATGATCTTTTTTTCAGTATCTAATTTTTTTATGTGATGATTTATGCGTTCAATGTCTTTTTTATTGTAATAATGATGATCCAGAAAATTGACCATCTTTACCTCTTCTGATAACTCTTTGAGTTTGTTTTTGAACTTTTTATTGTGAGCAATAGCTGAAACACCGATGATCCCGGTGTTTTCCTTGTTGATCTTGTCTATGGGTATTTGGTTGTCTTCATCAAAAATGTTGGTGAGATTACCATATTCGAGGCTTGTGAAAAATAAATATTGAAAAGGGTATGTTTTCAACTCCTTATCAATGATGCGTTTCTCTATCGGCTTTAATTTTATCGGGCATTTTGTGATGATGATAATATGTGCCCTGCGGTGTTCATGCGGATGTTCACGCAAAGTGCCAAAAGGCAGAAAATGATCTTTGGTAAAAGGCCTGTCATAATTGCTGAGCAGGATGTTTAATCCGGCGTTTACCTTACGGTGTTGAAAGGCATCATCAAGTAAAACCACCCTCAAATCATCTTGTTGAGACAATTTATTGATGCCTCTAATTCTTTTTTCATCCACAGCGACAGTAACATGAGGAAATTTTTTCTTAATTTGCAAGGGCTCGTCCCCGACATTGTGCACATCATCTGATGTCTCTACAAACCGGAATCCCCTGGTTTTGCGCTTATATCCCCGGCTAAGCACCGCAATGCCAAAGTCATTCTGTAATAAGCGGATCAAATACTCTACATGTGGAGTTTTACCTGTGCCTCCTACACTCAGGTTGCCAATGCAGATGACAGGAAAATCATAACTCTTTGATTTGAGAATGCCGCTGTTGTACATCCCATTGCGCAATGCAATAATTATCCCGTATATCAGCGATAGCGGATATAAAACGAGAAACTTAATTATGTTTAAACCTCCTGACATTTGAAGTCCGAAAATAACATAATTATATGAAAGGTAAAAATAAAAACGGGTATTTTTTATTTTTGGCTCTGCAGTCCCCTGAGATTTTCAACGGAACAGAAAGTAAAAGCCTGCTACTAAGATTTTCGCGTTAGGGACAGGATGTCGGTAAAAACCTACTATGCGAATATACTCTCCGTGCCGTCAGGTACGGCATATTAATTAATATTCTACATCATAAAAAAGATACCTCTCGTTATAATCAACTTCAAAGTTTTTCAAGAATTCTTCATGTTCTTCTTTAAACGTTTTTACTCTATGGTGTTCTTCCTGGTTTTCAATGTATCTTATCACGTTAGGCAACTGTGACTTGACACTATGGATTACTCATTAAGTACCATCAACTGTATTTTAACGTATAAGCCCACCGCCATTATTTCAACTTAAACGCCTTTTTTATGATGTCAACATAATCCAGTTTTTCCCAGGTAAAAAGCTCTACTTCCATTTCTATTTCACCGTTATAGGGAGAATGAAAATACTTTTTTACCGTTTTGGGTGTGCGTCCCAAATGTCCATAACGGGCGGTTTCAAAGTAAATGGGTTTTCTGAGTTTTAACCGTTCTTCAATTTCATAAGGGGTTAGAGAAAAGATATCACGTATTGTTTTTGCTATGTGGCTATCATCGTGATCAAGTTTTGTGGTACCGAATGTGTCCACAAAAACACTGACGGGTTCCGCAACACCAATGGCATAGGATAATTGCACCAGCATTTCATCAGCAACACCTGCTGCCACCATGTTTTTGGCTATGTGTCTGGCTGCATAAGCTGCAGAACGGTCCACTTTTGAAGGATCTTTACCGGAAAAAGCGCCGCCACCATGAGCACCACGACCACCATAAGTGTCAACAATTATTTTTCTGCCGGTTAACCCGGTATCTCCATGTGGCCCGCCAATGACAAATTTGCCGGTTGGGTTTACATGTAAAACATGATCTCCCGTAAAGAGTTTTTGAACACGTTGTGACATGGCTTTTATGACACGTGGAAGCAGGATGTTTTCCACATCTTCTTTTATTTTGGCAAGCATCGTGTTGTCTGCGAGTTGTACTGCTTCATCTGAATCATCATCAGGACTGACAAATTCATCATGCTGGGTGGAGACCACAATGGTATCAATGCGGACAGGTTGATGGTTATCGTCATATTCAATACTAACCTGTGATTTGGAATCAGGACGCAGGTAAGTCATTACTTTTCCTTCGCGACGAATGGCGGCCAATTCCTGTACCAGCCTGTGCGCCAATTCTATGGGCAGCGGCATAAGATTATCCGTTTCCCGGCATGCATAACCGAACATCATACCCTGGTCGCCGGCTCCCTGTTTTTTAGGATCTGTTTTGTTGTTAACCCCCCGGTTGATATCAGGAGATTGTTCATGTAAGGCTGTAAAGACGCCGCACGAATTACCATCAAAGCGATAAGCAGGTTTGGTATAACCAATCTTATTGACCACACACCGTACAATTTCTTGTATATCAACGTATGTTTCTGATTTAACTTCGCCTGCCACAACTACCTGACCGGTAGTTACCAGGGTTTCACAAGCAACTTTTGAATCGGGATCAAAAGCCAGAAATTCATCCAGCAATGCATCTGAAATTTGATCAGCAAGTTTATCCGGATGCCCTTCTGAAACTGATTCTGAGGTAAAAATATAGGACATAATTTTGTTTTATTAAATTAAACCAACAAAAGTAGTCAAGGAATTAATTAAATCAAATTTTTCTTAAATTAAGTCATAATGTTATCTTTGTGCATAATACAGAATTTTAAATAATAAATCATGGGAAAAACACAAGAAGTTGAAGTAAACCGCCTGAATATCATAGGCGAAGGAACATCTGTCAATGGCGATATAAAATCTGACGGAGATGTGCGTATAGATGGGTTAATTACAGGAAACTCTAACATTCAGGGGAAATTGGTAATAGGAAATAAAGGTACTATCAATGGTGAAATTCATTGTAAAAACGCTGAAATTTCCGGGAAAGTTGAAGGGAAACTGTTTGTGAAAGAATTGCTTAGTCTGAAAGCATCAGCAGTGATTAAAGGCGATATTAAGACCACCAGGCTTGCTATCGAACCCAATGCTGTATTTACAGGTACATGCAACATGGACGGCGACAAACCAACCCCGGATAAACCGGGAAACCCCAAAAAACAAGTTCCAAATCCCAAATAAAACCTGTCCGGCGGAAGGGGAATGGAGATGGATTCCAATTTTTTAAATTATTTGAATATTAGATAATTGGTCATTGAGAATTATCAGTTTTTGCTAAAGCTTCGCCGGACAAGTTTTGTTATTTTTAAAATTTAATGGTTTTCTCAGAGGCACTAAATAAGCAACGGTGAATGACAAAGCAAAAAAATGACAATAATAATCAATTTAAAAGCTACCTGCGATTTACTACCATTGTGTGGGAAATGCTGGTTATTATCGGAGCCGGCACATGGGGTGGACTGGAGCTGGACAAACGCAGGGAGGATGAATTTCCATTGTTTACGGTGATACTATCACTGGCGTCTGTTTTTATCGCCATTTACCTTGTGATCAAACAAGTGAAAAATTTTTCTGATGATGAATAATCCGGTAATAAAATTCTGGTTGAAGTTGGTCATATTGGCAGCCATTGTGTTGTTGCTCCAACACCTGTCAAAAACACTGATCATTGAAAAATCACTGGGTAAGTACGATTTTTTTAGCCATGGCATAATTTTTCTGTTGACCGGGATTGGAACTACCGTGTTTTTAAAGATACGCGATAAATACCCCATGTACTCAGGCCTGATATTTGGCGGCGTGTGTTTATTGAAGGTGATTATTGTTCTGATCTTAGTTTTTCCTATGCTATCAGACAGCACAACAAGTGATCTTGTTTTTGTTGTTCAATTTTTGATTATTTATGTTGTGTATTTATTTTTCGAGATATTTATGATTTTACATTTTTTGAAATCATCAAAATAATATGTATTTTTCGGCTCATTTAAAAATGTTTTTGATTCTGATATGTGACTATGCAATGTAAAAAACTGAAAATAAGTGTGTTTTTTGTTTTGCTGCTGTTCTTGAGCAACTCCCTTTTAGCATCAGAACATCAACACGAGAACAGCAAAAGTGAAGAAAAAGAATCGTTCAATGTTGTCAATTTTATTTTCAGTCATATTAAAGATGCCCATTCATGGCACCTGTGGGATTATACGGACGATGAGGGTGAAGAACACCATGTCAGCATACCCTTACCGGTTATACTGTTTCATGATGGACAACTGACTGCTTTTCTCTCATCCGATTTTGACCATGGTCATGCTGTTGTGTCCAAAAACGGGTATCATTATGTGCTTCAAAATGAAATGGTTTATTTAACCGGTGAAGATGGGGCACTTCATAAAGAAGAAAATGAGAATGGAAAGTCGGTTATTAATAATAAAACTCCACTGGATTTTTCAATCACAAAAACAGCAGCTGCCATTATTCTTTCAGCCATTATACTATTGCTTATGTTTATTTCATTAGGCAATGCTTACAAAAAACGCACGGGAAAACCGAAAGGGTTTCAGGCCTTTATGGAGCCCCTTATTTTGTTTGTTACTGAAGATATGGTAAGGCCAAACATCAAGGAAAACCCAGAAAAATACATGCCCTACATTTTAACGGTATTTTTCTTTATTCTTATTAATAATGTACTGGGGATAATTCCTTTCTTCCCTGGAGGAGCCAATGTTACCGGTAACATTTCCGTTACCATGACACTCGCTGTGTTTACCATGATAATGATTAACTTCAACGGAAGCAAAGATTACTGGAAGCATATTTTTGCTACCCCGGGTGTCCCTGTATATTTACTTCCCATTATGTTGCCGGTGGAACTTATCGGTATTCTTACAAAACCGTTTGCACTCATGATACGTTTGTTTGCAAACATCACAGCAGGGCATACCATTATTCTGAGTCTCGTGTCAATCATATTTATTTTCAAATCGCTGTCAATGAGTTTTATTTCAGTTCCCTTTGTTTTGTTTATGGATTTACTGGAGCTGTTGGTAGCGGTTATACAAGCTTATATTTTTGCCATGTTGTCAGCCCTTTTTATTGGGTTGTCAACGGAAAAAAGTCATTAATAATGAATTTTAATTGTTTAATAATTTAAAAAGTATAATTATGGAAGGTTTATCAGCAATAGGAGCAGGAATCGTTGTCATCGGTGCTGCCTATGGAATTGGAAAAATTGGAAAATCCGCAATGGAGGCCATCTCACGTCAACCGGAAATTTTGAACAAAATTCAGACTGCAATGATTATAGCTGCAGCTTTGATCGAAGGCGTATCTTTGTTTGCAGTGGTTGTGATTTTGCTTATTGCCCAATAATCTGCGGAAAACAATTTTTAATTAAATATTTATTCAACTATGGAACTTATTAATCCTGGTGTTGGTCTGATATTTTGGACAACGTTGGTTTTTCTGATTTTGTTTGTTCTGCTGACAAAATTTGCCTGGAAACCCATTGTGAATACCATAAAAAAACGCAATGAGTCCATCCAAAAAGCACTTGATGAGGCCGATGAGGCTCGTCAGGAACTTGAACAGCTTGATGAAAAACAAAAGGCTATGATTGAAGCATCACGCAAAGAAAAAGATAACATCCTCGATGAGGCAAAATCAATGCGTGAACAAATGATTTCTGATGCCAAAGAAGAAACTCAGAATGTGGTGAATAAAATGAAATCCGAAGCTAAGGATGACATTGAAAAACAGAAAAAAGAAGCCATTCGTGAGATAAAAAATCAAGTGTCAGAGTTGAGTATGGATATCGCAGAAAAAATCCTGAAACAAGAATTGGAAAACAAAGAAAAACACAGCAAGCTTGTTGACAAGTTGCTTGATGATGTGAAACTTAATTAGAGGTATGAATCAAAGTAAAATAGTGACAAGGTATGCGAAAGCTGCATTTGAATTTGCTCTTGAAAAAAATGAGCACGTTCGATTACATGATGATATAAAATCATTAAGCAAGGTTTTGATTCATAACCACAACTTGTCAGAATACCTGAACAACACGGTTATCAACAACACAAAAAAAATACATACTGTTGAAACCATATTTGCAGATGCGTTCAGCACACTGACAATGGATTTTATCCGGCTCGTTATTAATAATGACAGGGAAAGTTATATCCCCGCCATGTGCAGGCATATTGAGAAATTGTTTAAACAACATGAAAATATTCATAGTCTGAAACTGTGCCTGGCTCATGAGCTTGATGCCAACGTCAAACAGAAAATCAGCGATGCAGTAAAACAGGCTCTGAATGCCAACAGCATTGAAATGGAAGAAAGCATTGATGAAAATATTATTGGTGGTTTCATTCTGAAAACAGAAGAATTTATGTATGACGCCAGTTTAAAAAAACAACTGGTCAGGATAAAAAATAGCTTAATAGACATTTAATACAATAAAGATATGGCAGACATTAATCCGGCAGAAGTTTCCAAAATACTGAAAAAACAACTCAGTGGTTTTGATACAAGTGTTGAACTTGAAGAAACCGGGACTGTTCTTGAAGTTGGCGATGGTATTGCCCGTATTTATGGATTGAACAAAGTACAATCAAACGAATTGATTGAATTCGAGAATGGCATTAAAGGCATTGTGCTGAACATTGAGGAAGATAACATAGGTGCCGTTTTGCTGGGAAAGTCAGAAGGCGTCAAAGAAGGCGATACTGTAAAACGTACAAAGCTTATATCGTCCATTAAGGTCAATGACAATATGATGGGCAGGATTGTAAATACCCTGGGTGAACCCATTGACGGGAAAGGAAAAATTGAAGGTGAAAGCATTGAACTTCCGCTGGAACGCAAGGCTCCTGAAGTGATTTACAGGCAACCTGTAAATGAGCCATTACAAACCGGAATCAAAGCCATTGATTCAATGATTCCTATCGGCAGAGGCCAGCGTGAGCTTATCATTGGTGACAGGCAAACGGGAAAAACATCCATTGCCATTGATACCATTATTAATCAACGCGATAATTACGAAAAAGGAGAACCTGTTTATTGTATTTATGTTGCCATAGGCCAAAAAGGCTCTACTGTTGCAGGGATTGCTGCCATACTGGAAAAATTCGGCGCCATGGATTATACCTGCATTGTGTCGGCAACCGCTTCTGACCCGGCTGCATTGCAGTTTTATGCCCCTTATGCCGGTGCTGCTATTGGTGAATATTACAGGGATACAGGTCGTTCGGCACTCATTATTTATGATGACCTTTCCAAACAGGCTGTTTCTTATCGTGAAGTATCACTGTTGTTGAGAAGACCGCCGGGACGTGAAGCCTATCCGGGAGATGTGTTTTATCTGCACTCCCGCCTCCTCGAAAGGGCTGCCAAAATCATTGAAGCCGATGATGTAGCCCAGAAAATGAACGATGTGCCCAAACCACTTCAGGGAAAAGTGAAAGGCGGTGGTTCACTGACAGCTTTACCCATTATTGAAACACAGGCAGGGGATGTGTCTGCTTACATTCCAACAAACGTGATCTCCATTACAGACGGGCAGATATTCCTTGATTCTGATTTATTTAACTCTGGTGTTCGTCCTGCCATTAATGTGGGGATTTCTGTCTCACGCGTTGGAGGAAATGCTCAGGTTAAGTCCATGAAAAAAATTGCTTCACCCCTGAAAACGGCACAAGCACAATTTAGGGAACTGGAAGCATTTGCTAAATTTGGCTCGGATTTGGATAAATCTACCCTGTCAACCATTGACGCAGGACGGAAAAATGTGCAGATGCTGATTCAGAAAGAACACCAATCCATGAAACTGGCTGATCAGATTGCCATTATCTTTTGTGGTGTCAATAAATTGTTTAAAAATATCCCCGAAGATAATATTTCCGATTTTGAAAAAGAATACCTCGAATATGTTAATACAAAACATAAAGATGTGCTGAAAGAACTGTCTGAGGGTAAAATTAACGATGAGATAAAAAAGAAACTTACGGCAGCCGCGAAAGAAATATGTAACCATTATAGGTAAAAATAATAATAAACGGTTAATAACGGTTAATAACAGTTACAAATGAAAAAACAGGCCCCTTATGAAAAATTGAAATTTTATCAAAACATTTGTGAAATTCGCAAATTGATTGTTAACCAATGTTAACTGTTTTTAACTGTGAACGGTTAATGAAGTGTCTAATAAATTTGAAAAAGAATAACATTGATTTATGGCCAATTTAAAGGACATACGTACCCGCATTAAATCTGTAAAATCCACACGGCAGATTACCAGTGCCATGAAAATGGTTTCTGCTGCCAAATTGCGAAAGGCCCAGAATCGCGTTGAGCAACTCAGGCCATATGCAGAAAAATTGCAGCAGATATTGTCTCACGTCAGTAAAAGCATGTCCGGTAATAAAGATTTTATTTTCATCAAAGAACGGCCGGTGAAAAAAGTGCTTATGGTGATAATTACCTCCAATAAAGGTTTGTGTGGAAGTTTCAATTCCAAGGTGATTAAACAATCACTGGCTTTTATCAAGGAGAAGTATTCAGACACAGAAATTGAAGTGTTTACCATTGGTAAAAAAGCCAATGACATGATGAAAAAGCAGCCATATAAAATCGTTCGGTCAGAAACAGATATTTTTGATAACCTCAGTTTTGATTCGGTATCTGCATTTGCTGATCAATATATGTCATGGTTTGCTGAAGGAACTTACGATAAAATTTTTACCGTTTATAACAGTTTCATCAATACCGTTACCCAGGAGGTTAAAACTGAACAATACCTTCCTATGGTCCTGGAATCTGATGAAGAAAATGATGAAACCTATGATTATATCTTTGAACCGGATAAGGATGCCATCACCAAAGAATTGATTCCGAAATCACTGAGGACACAATTGTTCAAAGACCTGATAGATTCATTTGCTGCAGAACACGGAGCAAGGATGACAGCCATGCACCAGGCTACCGATAATGCCACTGAGTTGCTTGAAGAAATTACACTGCAATACAACAAAGCACGGCAGGCAGCCATTACCAGCGAATTGCTTGAAATTACCAGTGGTGCCGATGCGTTGAAGGGTTAGTGTCATGTCAAACTAAATATGACGTCCCAAGTTTTGTTCTTTTTCGTTTTTTCTTCATAAAAAAATCACAAAACTTAACATTCACGTAACATTGAGAATGCATTTGATTTTTATGTTTGTTATGTATCAAATCTTCGCATAAATGGATTTTTATCTGATAGTTGTTATTGTGTTGTTTGCTCTGGCAATTACTGATTTAATAGTGGGAGTAAGCAATGATGCCGTCAATTTTCTCAATTCTGCAATCGGGGCAAAAGCTGCAAACCTGAATACATTAATGATGTTAACTGCTGTGGGAATTATTATTGGAGCAGTGTTTTCAGGTGGTATGATGGAAATAGCAAGAAAAGGCATTTTCCATCCTGAACATTTTTATTTTGATGAAATCATGTTCATCTTCCTTGCCGTGATGCTCACTGACATTATGCTGCTGGATACTTTCAATTCATTGGGGTTGCCTACCTCCACAACAGTTTCAATCGTGTTTGAATTGCTCGGTGCAGCCGTAGGCATGTCTCTCATAAAAATAAACACCAACCCTGATTCATTGTCACTCGCTGAATACATTAATACTTCCAAGGCTTTTGCTATTGTCATGGGAATATTATTGTCCGTTGTGGTAGCCTTTTCGATTGGAGCTATTGTACAATATCTGTCACGCCTGTTGTTTTCTTTCAGGTATAAAAGCAGAATGAAATATTTTGGGTCTTTGTTTGGAGGCATAGCTATCACTGCCATTACCTATTTCATGCTGATCAAAGGGGTGAAAAGTGCTTCCTTTATGACTGAAGATGTAAAAGTCTGGATCACAAACCACAGTATGTTAATCATTGGCGCAAGCTTTGCCTTCTGGACAATTGTTATACAAATCCTGTATGCGTTGTTTAAAATCAATATATTACGTTTGGTGGTGTTGGTTGGAACAATGGCCCTGGCGATGGCTTTTGCCAGCAACGACCTTGTGAACTTTATCGGGGTACCGTTAGCCGGATTTGATTCGTATGTGCATTTTACAAATTCCGGAGCAGAAGATGCCTCGTCATTCTTAATGACACGTTTATCACAACCGGTAAAAGCAAAAACCTATATGCTGGTTATAGCAGGTATCATCATGGCCATTACCCTCTGGTTGTCGAAAAAAGCCAGGAACGTGGTAAAAACTTCTGTAAACTTATCAAGACAAGACGAAGGGGAAGAAAGGTTTGGGGCATCCGGCGTGGCAAGGATGCTTGTTGGTGGCAGTATCAAGCTATCAAAATTTAACCATAAAATACTGCCTCCAAAATGGCAGATAAAAATCAGAAAACAATTTGAACCGGATCCCGAAACGGAAAAACTAGCTCCGGATCAAAAACCGGCGTTTGATATGTTGAGGGCTTCTGTCAACCTTCTTGTTGCCAGTATATTGATTGCCATAGGCACATCGCTTAAACTGCCATTGTCAACAACCTACGTTACCTTTATGGTTGCCATGGGGACATCTCTTTCAGACCGTGCCTGGGGCAGAGAAAGTGCTGTTTACCGGATTACCGGTGTGTTGTCAGTCATTGCAGGCTGGTTTATAACTGCTTTTTCTGCTTTTACCGTGGCTTTTATTGTCGTTGTTATTTTGCATTTTGGTGGGTTTGTTGCTGTGATCATCATTTCTTTACTTGCTGCATACCTGATATACAAAACATTCAGAAAACAAAAAGTCAAAGATACAGAAGCTGCAAAAAAAGCTGCAATTTACAAAGGGGAGCGTACTTTTGTAGAAATCTGCCGCGACAATGTGAGTTTTACCCTGTCGGACATGCTGGATACTTACAAAGTAAACATGAGAGCTTTGATGGCGTATGACAGGAAAACACTGAAGAAAAACACGAAACGCATTGAAAAAATTAGCAAAGAAAGTAAAAACCTAAAAGACGAATTGTATAAGACCATTCAGAAACTGGATGAAGAAGAAGTAAGCTCAAGTTTACATTATGTTCAGGTATTGGATTACCTCAGGGAAGCTTCTCACAGTTTATCTTACATAGGCGAACCTTCTCTAATTCATGTTGAAAATAAACACAAAGAATTATCAAAAGCTCAGATTGAAGATTTAGAAAAACTTGTGCAGGCATATCGCCCTATTCATGAAGCGGCTCGTGACATGATAATGAAAGAGCAATTTGATGCTGTTGATTATGTGAAAGAACAACTTGATTATTTAACTGATGTCATTGCAAAACTCAAAAAAGATCAGCTAAAACGGATTAAAAAGAAAAAAGACAGTACCAAAGCAAGTGTGTTATTTATCAATCTCCTCCAGGAAAATAAACTCCTTGCTATTAGTGTTGTCAATTTGCTCAAATCGTACCGGGATTTCCGTCAATTACAATAAATTCTGATCACATTATTTATGTTTACTCACACATTTTAGTTTTTCGGTAGGTTTATTTTTTTAACTTTATGCTTTCAAAAATGCGTATAATTTCTATTCCAGTGTTATGAAAAAACTAAAAAAATATTCCCGTAAAATTCTCCTTACTGGTGGTGCTGGTTTCATTGGAAGTGCTACTGCTAAGAAATTTATTCAGGACAAAGATAATTTTGTGGTGGTAGTAGATGATCTGAGTACTGGGCATATTGATAAACTTCCTGGTAAGTCGGATAATTTCAGGTTTATTAAATGCGATGTAAATAATTACAGGGACATGCTGGAAATAATGCTGGCCTATAATTTCGATTTTGTTTTTCATTATGCAGCCGTTGTTGGGGTTTCGAGAACTCAAAACAATCCAATAAAAGTATTAAACGACGTAAAAGGCATCGAAAACATATTGACAATTTCCAAAAATATCGGCGTTAAGCGGGTGTTTTTTGCATCATCATCTGAAGTGTACGGTGAACCTGTTGAAATTCCGCAAAACGTTTATACAACCCCTTTAAATTCAAGGCTACCCTATGCCATTGTGAAAAATATGGGGGAGGCATATCTGAAATCCTTTAACAAGGAATTCGGAATGGAATATACCATATTCCGTTTTTTTAACACCTATGGTCCCATGCAGACAAAAGATTTTGTCATTACCAGGTTTCTGAAAATGGCCATGCAAAATAAAGACATTACCATTTATGGTGACGGGAGCCAAACCAGAACGTTTTGTTATATTGATGATAATGTGGATGCATGTATGAAAATTGCCTACGATAACCTGTTTGTCAATGATGTTATTAACATTGGCCAGTCAGTGGAAACACACATCAAAGATTTAGCTAAACTTATTATTGAATTGACCGGATCAAAATCTAAATTGGTGTATCTGCCTCCACTGGAAGACGGTGATATGCAACGGCGTTGCCCTGACAACACCATGATGAGAGAAGTGTTGAACAGAGACTTGATCAGCCTTAAAAAAGGACTTAAAAACATCATTGAGGAAGGTTTGTTTGAATTTGAACATTGATCCCGGATGACTGATATAAATACATTGCAAAAACTGGTTGAAGAATCAATGCAAGAAATGCATGTTGATCATCAACCGGAGAACCTTTATAAACCGGTTGCTTATAGCCTTGCTGCAGGAGGAAAAAGATTGAGGCCGGTATTGGTACTCATGGCATATGAATTGTACCGTAGCGATATAAATAAAGCATTAAAGCCTGCCATCGGCATCGAAGTGTTTCATAATTTCACCTTGCTCCATGATGATATCATGGATAAATCCGCTATACGCAGGGGAAAACCAACGGTACAGGCAAAATGGAATCCCAATATCGCATTGTTATCCGGAGATGCGATGTCATTTATTGCAACGGACCTTATCAATGAAGCACCGCACAATCAAAACAATGTAACAAAAGCGTTTACACGTGCCGCTCTGGATGTATGTGAAGGACAACAATACGATATGGAATTTGAATCACAAAAGAACATCGCTGAAAGTGATTATTTAAAAATGATAAAACTGAAAACAGCATCACTCATTGCAGTAAGCCTTAAAATAGGCGGCTTGATGGCAAACGCTCCTCATGATGATGTAACCTGGTTGTATAAGCTGGGAATATCCATGGGATTGGGATTTCAGTTGCAGGATGACTGGCTGGATTGTTACGGAGACCAGGTTAAATTTGGCAAGCCAATAGGCAAAGACATCATCAACAGGAAAAAAACTTACTTATGGATCCTGGCTAATCAGCGTGCAGGAAAAAAAGAAAAAGCGGAATTGAATGCCTTAATGGGAAATGATGAAATCAGCAAAGATGAAAAAATAAAATCTGTGCGTTACTTTTACGATAAACTGAATGTTTCAATGCTTGCCCTGGAAAAAATCAACATGTTTTTCGATGAGGCATCAACACTTATTTCCAGGATGAATGTGGCTCCGGATAAAAAAATAGAATTGAAAAAAATGCTTAGCCAATTGAATAAAAGAGATTTTTAATGTGTTTCTCTGTAATCCGGGTGTGCAGAAATAAATTGTGATTGGTTTTTCCATGAAATATGCTTTTATTTTATCAGAATATGTTTACATTTGTAATATTGTGTAAAATATTAAATGAGGAAAAATGGCTAAACTTACTGGTGAAATTGTTCAGGTAATAGGTCCTGTCGTGGATGTTATGTTTGACAACAAAGACGATAAACTCCCAAACATCTATGATTCACTCGAAATAGAGCGTGAAAATGGAGAGGTACTAGTGCTGGAGTGTCAGCAGCATGTCGGCGAAAATACCGTTCGCACTATTGCTATGGATTCTACTGATGGCCTTTACAGGGGTGTGAAAGTAACATCCGATGGCAACCCGATTAAAATGCCTCATGGTGATCAGGTCAAAGGAAGGCTGATGAATGTAATAGGAAAAAGCATTGATGGCATGAAATCCTTAGATGTAGCAGATGGTCATCCCATCCATATTGATTCTCCCGGATTCGATGAACTTTCAACATCTACAGAAGTCTTTTATAGCGGTATTAAAGTCATTGACCTTATTGAACCTTATGCCAAAGGGGGAAAAATTGGTTTGTTTGGAGGTGCAGGAGTTGGAAAAACCGTGTTACTGCAGGAGCTCATCAACAACATTGCCATTGGATATGAAGGCCTTTCAGTGTTTGCCGGGGTTGGCGAAAGAACCCGTGAAGGAAACGATCTTTTACGTGAGATGATTGAGGCTGATATTGTAAAATATGGTGATAAATTCAATAAATCCCTGGAAAAAGGCGGGTGGGACCTATCAGAAGTGGATTATGAAAAAATGAAAGATTCCAAACTGGCAATGGTGTTTGGCCAGATGAATGAACCACCTGGTGCCCGTGCTCGTGTTGCACTCTCAGGTTTGACCGTGGCAGAATCTTTCCGCAGCGCCGAAGGAAAAGACCAAAAAAGAAAAGACATCCTGTTTTTTGTCGATAATATATTCCGCTTTACCCAGGCAGGCTCAGAGGTTTCTTCATTGTTGGGACGTATGCCCTCAGCAGTCGGATATCAACCTACACTGGCATCTGAAATGGGCGAATTGCAGGAACGGATTACATCAACCAAACACGGTTCAATTACATCCGTACAGGCTATTTATGTGCCGGCTGATGACCTTACTGACCCGGCTCCTGCAACCACCTTTTCACACCTGGATGCAACCACTGTACTGAGTCGTAAAATATCAGAGCTGGGTATTTATCCCGCTGTTGACCCGCTTGATTCATCTTCACGTATTCTTACCCCTGAAATTGTTGGCGATGAACATTATGACACTGCCCAACAAGTGATTCAACTTTTGCAACGTAACAAAGAACTGCAGGATATCATCGCTATATTGGGTATGGAAGAACTCTCTGAGGAGGATAAGCTTACCGTACATCGTGCCAGAAGAATCCAGCGGTTCCTGTCACAACCTTTCCATGTGGCCGAAGCGTTTACCGGTATTCCCGGCGAATTTGTTAAGATTGAAGATACCATCAAGGGATTTAAAATGATCCTCAACGGTGAAGTGGACAAATATCCTGAAGCTGCTTTTCTCCTTGTAGGTACCATCGAACAGGCCATTGAGAAAGGTGAGAAAATGCTCGAAGAAAACAAATAAACAGCTATGTTGCTCGAAATTATTACACCGGAAAAATCAGTATTTAAAGGGGAGGTGAAAATGGTACAAGTGCCTGGATCCAAATTTCCCTTTCAGATGCTGCACAATCATGCTCCCATCATTTCCACCCTTGAAAAAGGCAAAGTGCGGATTGTAAAAACCAATGATAAAGAAGAATTTTTCGAGGTAACAAGTGGTGTTATTGAAAACCACAATAACAACATTAAAATATTGATTGAGCAATAAAATAAGTAAGCGATCACAGAACGCTGAAATTGGAAATTAGAAATTGAAAATTTGGTTGTATATACCGAACCATCTTCTAAATTTCAAGTTTACAATTTCTAATTTCAAACCGTGAACGGTTACAATACTTATTATTATTTCCCTATTTATAAGTTTTTCTGTCTTAAATTTAGGCCTTATTGAGGATGATTTATAGCTATTATTTATACAATAACAACCACTTGGTCGTAAAAAAACAGCAGGTAGGTCAATTTAAGCTGCAGTCGGTATAAAATCAAACGCCTGTGTTTTAAATAGTGCTATATTGCAGATCAACTTAAAAACAAAGAGTGTTATAAAAAAATTATTATTTGTTACCGGAATGCTTTGTCTTTTCATTATGACAATAGCGCAAACAAAAGAACCAAAGCAAGTTAAACTGAAAGACCAGAGTAGTCAAAAAAACATTATGGCTGAATGGGCCGTAGCATCAGGATTTAATACAGTCACTGATATAAATGGTGTTCAGCACAACATTCAATCTGATCTGGATGCAGGAAAATACGTCATTGTTGATGCTTCTGCCACTTGGTGTGCACCTTGCTGGTCGCTTCATCAATCAGGTGTGTTTGAAGACCTCTGGAATGACTACGGCCCGGCCGGTACTGATGAATTGATGATATATTGGATTGAAACTGATTCGGATACGGGCATTGATGATATTGAAGGCAACACATCCGCAAGCCAGGGAGACTTTACAAACGGAGGAAATTTTCCGGTTCCTATTATTAATGATGGAAGCGCTGCTGCTCCATTTAGTGAATTATACAGTGGGTATATACCTGAAGTGTATATGATATGCCCGTCAGGTAGTTATAAAATCATCACCGGCGAAGCCTGGGATGGAGCCACTCAAGTATATAACACAATTAATTCATGTCCCAATCAAAACAATGATATGGAAGTTGAAGGCATAAGTTATACCACTGGTACTGATTGTACTATGAGTAACAGTGAATCCATCAGCGTTGATATTACAAACATTGGACTGGATGACGTGACAGGGGTTGAAGTATCTTATTCTATTGATGGTGGTATCCCGGTCACAGAAAACATCAGTACCGTTATTGGTCCTATGGAAACTTTCACTTACACCTTTTCTCAAACGGCAGATTTTTCTGCGTTGGGAACTTATGAACTTGTGGCTTCTGTAAACTGGGCAGAAGATAATAACACAAGCAATAATGAGAAAACCACATATGTTGTTTCAGGTGATACACAATTAGTGCTGGACCTTGTTTTTGATAGTTATCCTGGTGAAACAAGCTGGGATCTAGTGGATGATTTTAGCGGAAATACGATTGGAGCCTCCCCGGATTATGCTGATGCAGGTTCTGGTATTTTTGAGAGCTTTTGCCTGATAAGCACAAAATGTTATACCTTTACTATTCACGATGAATATGGTGATGGTATTTGTTGTGCTTATGGTAATGGTTCTTATACCCTCACACTAAATGGAACTGAAATCGCAACGGGTGGTAATTTTAATTATTCCGAATCCACTTCCATTGATGCACAGCCTGATGTTGAATTAAATGACATTACCGTTTGTACAGGAGAAGCGATAAGCTGGGACACTTCCGGCGAAGGCATTTATTCTCACGTGCCGGGGGATATTGATAACGGTACAGTTGGTGAAACAACGGTAACTTATGTTTTAAATGAGGGCACTGATTGTGAAGTGTCAACATCTTTTGTAGTTTCTGTAGTAGATGCTACCATTGACATCACGGCTGATGATATTGTGATTTGTGAAAGCGAGGCAATAAATTTCCCTGCTGGGTATGGAACTTTTGATCCTTCTGAAGTGGATAATACGGTGCCCGGAACAACTACTGTAACCTATGAAATTAACACCGGTATGTCTTGTGAAAATTCAACCACTTTTGATGTCACTGTACTTGAAGCTCCGGAAGCGCCCGCTACTCTTAGTGATGATTACGTGCTTTCAACAACAGCCGATGGGGACTTGCAGTGGTATTTTGAAGGAGACCCTATTGATGGAGCTACCGATACAACATACACCTGTACAGAAAACGGGACATATTATCTCATTGTGACTGCTGATAACGGATGTTCAACACAGTCTGAGGATCTTATTGTATCAGGGCTTTCTATTGATAATCCCTGCAATATCAGTTTTGGTGTTTATCCCAATCCGGCAGAAAACAATGCTTATATTGATATTCCTGTAAACACAGTGCATCTGTCTGTTTATGATATTACCGGCAAAAGGGTAGTAAGTAAACAAGATTTTTCAGGCGGTAATCTTGACCTTTCCGGATTATATACAGGGATTTATTTTATCAAGCTTGAAAACAAAGGAATATCAGGAATTGAGAAATTAATCGTGAAATAAAAACCTACTGATCTGTTATCCTAAACTACGTGCAGATTTGAAGAAGCCCAAACACAAGTTTTATATTCGTAAGCCTGTGTTTGGTTTTGTTTACTTTTGGTGCAATATTTGCAATAAATTGCTGAATTTTAAACTGGTATTATGAAACCTATTTTTTTTGCTGTTGTTTTGGGGTTATTTATTTTCCCCAATCTTATACATGCTCAGTCTTTTAACAACGTACAACTAAAAACCCTGGAAAGACAAACGGTGCAATCAGGTGATGTCATCCAAAACGAAGAAGGTCCGGTTCTGCTCTGTTTTTGGGCTACATGGTGCAAACCCTGTATTAAGGAATTAAATACATACAATGAATTGTATCCTGACTGGCAAGAAGAAACAGGCGTAAAAGTCATTTTAATTTCAACAGACAATGCACGCAGTATGCATCGTGTTGCTCCCTTTGTCAATGGAAAAGGATGGGAGTTTGATGTATATATCGATGCCAATTCTGATTTAAAAAGAGCGATGAATGTGGTAAATATCCCGCATACATTTTTATTGGATTCTGAAGGAGAGGTGGTTTGGCAACATACATCCTATATGGAAGGGGATGAAGCAGAAGTATATGAACAAATTCAGGCAATTACAGTTAATAATGAATAAGATTTGATTAAAAACAGTTTGTAAGCCGGGGCAATGATAAAATTAATATTAAGGTTTCTCCCATTACTGAGTATGTGTGTATCGCTTCAATTGACTGCTCAGGAAGGAAGAATTACAGGGAACTTCCAGGGAGATTTCCAGTATTATATTTCCGATACCACCATCAATGCAGTGTCTCCCGACGAACGCCTGTTGATGAATTCCTATGCCAATTTTACCTATCACAAAGGCAATTTTTCTGCCGGGCTCCGTTATGAAGGGTATTTGAATACTTTGGCAGGATTTCCCGGTGAGGATGGCCGCAACGATGGTGTAGGTATTCCACATCGGTGGGCACGGTTTTCAAAAAACGGCCTGGAAATTACCGCAGGAAATTTTTACGAACAGTTTGGGAACGGTTTGTCTTTGCGAACCTATGAAGAAAAAAACCTCGGCATTGATAATTCCCTGGATGGTGTCAGGGTGAAATATAATCCCGTTTTTGGCTTAAACATTACCGGCCTGGTGGGCAAACAACGGTATTATTTTGATTATGGCCCCGGGATTGTGCGTGGCTTTGATGCTGAAATCGGTATCAATGATGTGATCAGTCCATTGATGGACAAAATGCTCAGGATACGTCTCGGAGGCAGTTTTGTCAGTAAATACCAGGATGACAATGACCCGATGTATGTGCTCCCTGAAAATGTTGCAACAACAGCCGCCCGTATCAATGTCAATTATAAGCTCTTCAACCTCGAAACGGAATACGCGTATAAAATCAATGATCCTTCCCAGAATAACAACTATATTTATAAACCGGGACAGGCTTTTCTTGCCACTTCTACCTATTCCCAAAGCGGATTGGGTATTCTGGTGAGCACAAAATGGGTGGATAACATGAGCTTCCGTTCTGACAGGAACGCTGTTCTGACAGATTTGAACATCAATCATCTGCCGGAAATCACCAAAAATCATACCTATACCCTGGCAGCCTATTATCCATATGCCACACAACCCACTGGTGAATGGGGGATGCAGGCTGAGGTTTTTTATAAATTCAAAAGAAAAACCACACTTGGGGGAAAGTATGGTACGCAAATAGCCCTGAATTATGCGCGCGTTCACAACATTGATAAAAACCAGGTAAACGATACGACTCCTTTGAATGCCATGGGTACAGATGGTTATAAAACGCAGTTTTTCAGCGTTGGAGAGGAGTTGTATTTTGAAGACATCAACCTTGAAGTTTCAAAAAAATGGACAAAGCAATTTAAATCTGTGTTGACGTATCAGCATTTGACCCTCGATAACAATATCCTGTTGCAAAGTGAGTATCACGGGATGATCAAAGCCCATATTGGCATTGCTGACCTGACGTATAAACTCAATTCAGATTATGCGATCAGAACAGAATTCCAGGGTATGTTTACAGACCAGGACAAAGGAAACTGGGCACTTGGGTTGATTGAAATAAATGCCCCCAATGTGTTTTTTACCATCATGGATAATTGGAATTACGGCAATCCAGAAAAAGATCAGAGGATACATTATTTTACCTTGGGCATGGGATACGTAAAAGGTGGAAACCGCATACAATTATCTTACGGCAAGCAACGCCAGGGAGTAATGTGTGTCGGTGGTGTGTGCCGCATGGTGCCGGCCTCAAATGGTGTTATGTTATCAATTTCAAGTACGTTTTAACGATGATGAACATGCAAAAATACATATCCGAACTAAAAACAATTGCATTTATACCTTTGGTGTTCATGCTTTTGGGGGTATTGTTTAATGCCTGCGATAAAATTGATGAACCTTACATTGAAGAAAATGCGGTTGTTTGGCACGGCAGAAAAATATTGATCATGGAATTTACAGCGCACCGTTGCCCCAATTGCCCCGAAGGGCATGAAGAAATTGAAAATCTGCAATCTGCTTTTCCTGAAGCCATTGTTCCCGTAGCTGTGCATTGTGGTATTGATGCCATGCCGGTAACCAGTGATACAACAGAACCATACCATTATGATTTCACCAGTGATATTAGCATAGAACTGGGGGGAGATGGTGGAATTACCTCAGATGGGTATTTTAATATCAGCGGTAAGCCATCAGGAGCCATCAATGAATTTGCACCGGGAAATTTATTCAATGTGCAGGCATGGCGCAGCGAAGTGGCAAAGTTCATCCAAACTTATCCCGAATTCAGTATTGATATTGATGCAGATTATTCAGAGCAAGACAGCCTCATGTTAGCGGATGTGTCTGTGGAAGCGGTGTTGGATTCAAAACGCAATCTGCATCTTTGCGTGTATGTTGTTGAATCAAACATCATTGAATGGCAAAAAACCCTTGAAGATCCGGATGGTGTTGAAGATTATGAACACAACCATGTGCTTCGTGCCTCTATGAACGGGGTTTATGGGGAAAACATCAATGCCGGCAACGCTGCTGTTGCTGTAGGGTATGAATTCGCAAACTCCTACAGCATGGTTGTTGATGATGACTGGGATCTACAACACCTGCATGTCGTGGCTTTTGTGTACGACAGCGACAGTTATGAAGTGTTGCAGTCAGAAGAAATACCGCTTTTTGATCAATAGAATAAAGCAATCCCGTAAATTTATTATCTTCACAACATGAAGTACAAAAAACACAGTTTACTGGTTGTTATTGCAATGTCTCTCCTGATATCAGTGTCGGCGCAGGATTTTAAAGGAGGCTTTTGTGCTGGTCCCGTGGTGACACAATACAACGGAGACAACAAAGGAGGATACAGTAAGATCGGACCCAAAGCAGGGTTTTTTGTGCGTAGGGTAATGCCGGGAAAGTGGAATTATCAGCTTGATTTGATATATGTCCAGAAAGGCAGCAAATATGAGTATATTGATGATAATTCCTCTTATTATGATTATTACAACCTGCGGCTCAGGTATATTGAAGCCCCGTTGACTTTTCAGTATGTTACCGACAAAATTGAAGTTCCCGGCCTTTTTCGGTTGAGCTTTGGAACAGACATTGCTTTTGAAATCGGTTTGGGTGCTGCTTACCTGCTCGAAGCCAAAGAAGACGATGATGGTGGCGGATGGCTGAATGAGCCAATCAGGCCATTCAAAAAATATGATATTACAGGGCATGTGGGTGTTGCTTACTGGTTTAATCCCCATTTGGCGGTGAATTTTCGTTACAGTTACAGCATTTTACCCGTGCGTGATCACCCCGGTGGCCAAACATGGCTGATTGACCTTGGAGAGTACAACAATGTGTTGCATTTTAGCCTTTATTATGCTTTTTAACTGTTAATTTTATGTCTGCTGATAAATATAAACATATAATCATAGCCATTACAGGTGCAAGCGGCTGTATTTATGCCAAAAGGCTGATTGAAAAACTCGAAAACACGAACAATGCTCCCCGTATCTCAATCATCATGTCTGAAGTGGGAAAACAGGTGTGGAAAACAGAGCTGGGAGCACTGCCAGAATTCAAGCACAAGGTGTACCACGAAAAGGATTTTATGGCGCCCTTTGCTTCAGGGTCATCCGTTGCTGATAGCATGGTAGTGATTCCCTGCTCTATGGGCAGCCTCGGTAAAATTGCTCATGGCATTGCAGACAACCTAATCACGAGAGCTGCTGATGTTATCTTAAAAGAAAAAAAGCAATTTATACTTGTGCCCAGGGAAACGCCATTGAACCTCATTCACATCGAAAACATGAAATTGTTAACCCTTGCCGGGGCTACCATTATCCCGGCCTGCCCATCCTTTTATGCCAAGCCTGCAAGCATACATGCGCTGGTGGATACCATCGTTAACCGTGTGCTTGATCATTTGGGATACGCTCCGGAAAGTGCAACACGCTGGTAGTGCGCTTGTGAGGGAGGTGGGTAGCGTATCAGCTATATGCACCTATTCTTAACTTTCAGACCATCTGTTGAAAACATGGGAGAGAATAAAACGAAACGTTCAATATGCTGTAGATGCCACGGGTGGCGTATAATAGCCCTGCTAGTGTCAATTCTGTTTTAGTAATTTAATCCAAATGCCCAAAGAGGTATTACATTAAGGTAACCATATTCAATATCATCTTTTACCACAAATGATTTTCCGTCTTTTTTTATTTGACTTTGTTTCTTATTTTTTCCACCGACCTCAAACGTAAAATTATCAACAACAAAATCAGCATTTTTTGAAGATATCACTTCATTTTTTACTCCCATTTGATTGAAGAAAAAGGTTTCCCTTAAATTTCCCACATTGGCTTTATCTCCTACAAGGCTAAATATAATATTTGTGTTATCTAAATATACTTTGTCAACTTTTCCTAATCCACGAATACCACTTGTTTCATTTCGTAGCTGGCCTATAAGCCCTGCTTTTTCTATGTATGAAAAATAGTCATCTAAGGAATTCCGACTCACGTTAATTATTTTTGCTATTTTAGAAAAATTGGGTTTAAATGGCACACTCTCAGCGATAATTGATAATAATCTTTTTAGTTTCCGAGCGGTACCTACATTTAAATTGGCATATTGAGGAATGTCGGTTTCCAAAGTTTGGACCATAATTTGTCTCAATCGTAAATTCATTTCACTCTCAATTCCAAAAGGATAATACCCTCGGCTTAAATAATCATTGAATAATGGAAGAGGATGTTTTATATCCGGGAGTTTTGCCTCATTATCAATTATTTGTTTTAGGGAATAAACACCTGCATCGTAATTATGGAAGAAGTTCAAATATTCCCGAAATGAAAGTCCGTGAAGTTTGTAAATTATTGCACGACGACTTAAATCTGCAGAACCTTTAAGTATATCCAGTACCGAAGATCCAGTGAATACAACTTTTAGGGTAGGGAATGAATCATAAATGTTTTTTAATTCACGCGACCAGTCTCTATATTTGTGAATCTCATCAATAAACAAATATTCACCGGCATTTTTATAAAATTCGTTTGCTAAATCAACAATTATTTTGATAATTATTTAACAGGGAGTGCAATCTTATACCGATATGCGTTCAATCATGCAATATTAAAATTACACAATTGAACACATATCGGTATAAGAAATTTTCCCTATCAGTCTTTATTGTTGGGGCAGCCTATTTGACTGGCATTCGTTGCCAATTAATTTTTAATTTTATTAAATTCTAAAAACAGATGATAAATATTCACTATTGGCATTTTCTTTCTCTCATGAGTTGTTTTAAAATAATATTTAAAACCAATTAAAGGCTCAGTTATAAAACTGCTATTTATATAACTTTCAGTTTTACATTTTTCTTTCATTTGCTCATAAGTATATCCAGGGTCGCCTTCGGTAATAAAACCAATCATCCCGGCATAAGATTCTTCGGATGAGTAATCTCCATTAATGAATCGGGTTAATCCCTCATCAATATACTTCTGGCTTACATTTTTCAATCTTTTGCATTCAATAATAAACTCAAAACCTGAAATAGCAAAAGATAAATCAGTTCGCCCTAAATCTTTTTCATTTTTGAAAACCCAACGTTCCCAATTAACATAAAGAATATTTGTTTGTATCAATTCCTTTAAAAAGGGACTTACATGATAAAAGTCAGAGATAAATCTATCTCTTATATCATTTTCAATACCAATATGTTTATCAATTCGATTATATGTATCACTGATTGCTTTCAAATACAAATTTTCTATTAAATCCTGTTTCGACTTGTATTCCAAACATCCTATATTTAACGCTATGAATTCATCCTTTTTATTCATTCGTATCAGGTAGTTTGGATATTAATAGGTTGATTTCTTCTTTGGCGTCTTTATATGCCTGACGTATTGTCCAATCTTTAAATTGATTACTTTTTATGATATAAAAATGATTTGGTTCATAGATTTTTATTTTTTCTTCTCTTAATAATTTATCGGTTTCTTTTAGTTGGTTGTTTTTTACAAATCGAAGAATTCGCAGTGTGTTGTCATGCGAAATATTATTTTCGGATTGCTTATCTACAATAGATATTTTGATGATTGCTCCTATGTTTTGTGAAATATGATAGGATGCATTAAGCGTATGTTCAGCCGATAAAACTAAACTAAAAACTTCTTTAAATGCAGAGAAATAATTTTTAATATCTTTCGGTTGAAGTTGTTTTAACCTTTCATCTGCTCTTTCAACATTTACCTGGTAAAATTCCTTTATTATTTCTTTTTCATATTCAGTCAAATCATATAAACTAAATACAAATTCATCAATTTTGTCTAATATGTTTACTCCATTTTTTCCTTTACGACGTAAATTCTTGTACTCCTCAATTAATTCAGATATTTTTTGTTTATGACTTTCATCATTTATTTTTTTAACAGGCAGTGTTTCCAAGTCAACATTTCTTAAAGCAGGTCGTTTTTCCTCACCTTTACCCCATTGGGATGATATATTATAAATATAATATCCTATAAGTTCCGAATTTATGATGCCAAGATAGGGTAAATTATTAGGAATATAATGACCGTTTTTTTTGAGCTTTAATGAAACGATATTGTGTTTAAACACCATTTCATCTTTAACATGTATCCCCCGTAATTTTAACTTGTCTTGTTTTAAGGGTCGTACAGGTATTAATATTCTGGAATTCTTATATATACTCTCATCTCTTCTTCTATGTAGTTTTTGATTCCAATTAAAGGGGCTTAATTGCTTATTTTTTTGAAAAAATACTTCAAAATCTCCGGGCTCAATGATTTTTTTGAAATCAGGCTTGCCTGATTGTTGCATATCCTTTTTCGGCTGAAAACCAGCTCTTGCTTCAACAATCAAATCTTTTTTTGGTTGTATTTTCTTTTCTATGATTTCAAATCCTTCATAATCAGAATTAACCAAAATTCTCCATAGGTTATCATATGTAAGGATTTCATCCTTACTAATCTGAAATTTTTCGTTTTCTGTATATTGAATTAATTCAAAATGCTCGCCCAGCTTAGTCAAATTTGGGGAAATATAATTGAATTCATAATTATCTTTCCCGCTATACGGTTTAAATTCTACAATTATACAGGGTTCACTTGCTCCTATTTCTACAGTTATTTTTGGTGACTTGTAGGTTTTCTTCTTGAATAATATTTTATTATAATGAGATAACTCAAAGAAATTATGTATTTGGTTTTTATCAAGGAAATCTTTTCTGAAATTATAGGTATTTTTATTTAAAAAAACAGAGTTTTTAACAATCATGATATTTAATGTATCGGGCTTTTGCCATTTTTCTATTCTTTTTAAAAAAGCTTGGGAACGTTCATAATCTGATACATTTTCATATTCCGGGTATTTATTGTCTGTGTTATTAATAGCTTCTCGTTCGGCAATATTATTTTTGCTATCAGGTACTGATCCCCAAGGGGGATTAGAAACAATCATATCAAATTTTTCTGCTCTAAAAATGTCGTCAGTAATTGTATTTCCATGAATTAAGTTTTTCCCTATAAGAGCAGGAAGTATGGGATGTGAATGTTTGATTTGTTTACGTATAAATTCCGGCTTCTCATCTTCTAAAAGCGCTAAATAAAGGCTAAAAGCAGCTATCTGCAAAGCATCTTCATCGACATCTATGCCCCATAATTGATTTTCTAATAGTTTTATTTTTTTGTTGTAACTTAATTTATTTTCCCCTGATTTTTTTGCTTGTTCATCTCTTAATATTTTAAAACTTTCGACAAGAAATGCTCCAGAACCAACCGATGGATCCAACACCGTTAGCCGTGAATCATTCTTTACTTTATGCTTTAAGCTCATACTAAGCATAAAATCAACAACAAATGAGGGGGTGTAATAAATTCCTCTTCCCCTTTTTATCCTGTTATTTAAAAATGCCTCATAAACATGACTAATTAATTGAATGGGAATGTTATTAAATTGATAAGGGAATAGTGTTCCCTGTCCACTTTGATAGTCAGTTGTAAAAAACAAAAACAATTTTTCTAAAGTGTCTATATTTATTTCATTTTCATTTATTCTTTTATTCCCAAAAATATCTCCATTAATTTTACACACTTCATCAAATGCAGAAATTAAGTTTTTTGGTGATTTGCTACTTAAAATATCCGATAAGTAACCGGTATCAAATATCCCTCTATCTTCAAGGTATTTAACAAACAAACATCGTAAGATTAAGAGATGAACTATCTGTTCCTTAGTATTTTTAATTAAATCATTTCTTAAAGCAATAAGATTTAATAATAAATCTTTATCAACTTCTTGTTTATTGCGTTGTTTCTGTTGGATAAATTGATAAAAAAAGGAAGAGTCAATGTAATATTTCGAAATTGTTTCGATATTAGTGTCTTCATAACCTTCTGAATTCACACCATAATCAAATGTTTCAATGCAAATAGGATGGCTTAAAATTTTACTTGAGTCAGGTTTTTTCTTACAATCAATAATGTAAGATTTATTTTCATTTACTGCAATAAAAATATTATCATTATTTTCATTCCATAATCTTTGATGATAATCAAAAATTTCTTTATTATTTTTAACATGAATGTATTTTACTACAGGAGCATTTTTATGAGGTCTATAAATAAAAATACTTCCATTAATAAAATTTGAAATCTCCTTTTGAGAAAAACCTAAAGTAATCAGGTAATTATGAAAGTATTTGTTTCCCATTTCTTTTTGTTATCAAAGATAATGAAATTATTGAAGACATTCCAATGATTTTGGGTGCAAAAAAATCAAATTGGATTTGATGTTTTTAATATCCAATAGTTTTCAAAGAGGCGCTATTTAACCTATCCTGATCCAGCCATCCCAATACATCCCAGGCTTACTTTAGTGCCTTCTATACTCAGCAGCTTTTGCGCACAAGCTTCTATGGTGGCTCCTGTGGTAATGACATCGTCAACCAAAAGCACATATTTGTTTGTGAACTCCTCAGGTTTTTGAACCGCAAACACATCGGATACATTTTCCCAACGGTCGTAACGGCCTTTTTTTGTCTGCGTTTTGGTAAACACCTTACGCACAAGGTTATCGGTGCTTACAGGGACATCCATAACAGATGACAATCCTGTTGCGATCATCTCAGCTTGATTGTACCCACGTTTTTTTTGCTTATCAGGATGCAATGGCACAGGAATGATGCAATCGAGGTTTTGAAATAATTTTGCTTCTTTTAGTTCGCCACCAAGTTCTTTACCCAGAAACTCCCCAATATCAGGGCGGTTTTGGTATTTCAATTTGTGGATAAGTTTACGGTATGGGCTTCCTTTGACAAAATACATCAGTGCGGTGGCCTGTTCGATGTTTACCCGGCCCCAAAATACCTGTGCTAATTCATTGTCAGTGTCATCATGAAATGCAGTGCGGGGTAATTTAACAAGGCACTCTGTACACAATATTGCTTCCTGGTGCATCAGGCTTTTCCCGCATGCATCGCAGATTTTCGGATAAAACAAATACCAGAAATCCTGCCAGTATGTGAACAGCTTGTTTTTCATTTGTCTTATATAGCCCCAAGCCCTGAAAAACCTGTCTTAATCCCGACAGTGCACCTATTTTGTCAATTCCTGGAATACGTCTTCCAGGCTCTTGGCTTTTTGGTTCATAGACAATACCGTCAAATCATTTTTAACCGCATATTGAAACAATTTAGGCCTGATGTCATTTCCTGATTTGCTTTGTAACAGGTATTTATTGTCTTCCAGTGCTTTGGCTTTTGTAACGCCTTCTATATTTTTAAGTGCAGAAGGCTGTATTTCTTTATCAAACTCCACAATCACGGTAATATCATCAACCCCGGACGAAGACAATTTTGATGCCTCATCATCCGCAACAATTTTCCCATTGTTAATGATAACTACCCTGTCGCAGATAGCTTCTACTTCCTGCATAATATGCGTTGTAAGAATCACTGTTTTTTTCTTTCCCAAAAGGGAGATAAGATTCCGTATTTCGATGATCTGATTGGGATCAAGCCCGCTGGTGGGTTCATCCAAAATAAGCACTTTGGGATCGTGAATGATTGCTTGCGCCAGGCCAACCCGTTGCCGGTATCCTTTTGAAAGGGCTCCGATTTGTTTCTTTATCTCTTTGGTTAATCCTGTAAGTTCAATAACTTCATCCACCCTGCTTTTTTTGTTTTTGATTTTATAAATGCCGGCAACGTAATTCAGGTATTCACGTATGTACAAATCATCATACAGGGGATTGTCTTCCGGTAAATAACCAATCAATTTTTTTATTTTCAGATCATGTTCATTGACGTTAAGGTCTTCTACTTTTGCCATGCCGCTTGTGGGTGGGATATTGCCGGTGATGATACGGATGGCAGTTGTTTTCCCCGCACCATTTGGACCTATAAAACCCACAATCTGACCAGTGCCCACTGTAAATGATACTTGGTCGAGCGCTTTTTGTTTGCCGTATAACTTTGTGATGTTCTGTACTTCGATTGACATAGCTAAACATTTTTTATCTGTTGCACAAATTTATTAATTCCCGTTGGATTTCTGTATCTTTATGCTTTAAAATTGTTATAACCATTCACAGCGAGAAATAATAATAAATGGTTAACTGTTTTTAACTGTGAACGGTTACAAATTGTTTGACTAAGCAATAATGAAACAAAGATACTGCATAGATTTGACTAATTACGAACGGTTTCCTGCCAGGATTGTGAAAATTGGCAACATTCCGGTAGGGGGAAATTTTCCCGTTAGATTGCAATCCATGACAACCACGAACACCATGGATTTACAGGCAACAACGGACCAGTGCAAGCGTATTTTTGATGCAGGTGCTGATTTTGTCAGAATTACTGCCCCCGGGATAAAAGAAGCGGAATTTTTAAGACAGATAAAAAAAGCATTGCATGCCGCCGGATACAAAAAACCACTGATTGCGGATGTCCATTTTAATCCGAGAGCGGCAGAAATAGCAGCTTCCATTGTGGAGAAAGTACGGATTAATCCGGGTAATTATGTGGATCCACGGGCGAAATTCAGGAAGCAGGATATATCAAAAGAGGAATATGATCTGGAGCTTGAACGCATGCACAGCAAATTGCTGCCCTTGATAAAGATATGTAAAGAATACGGTACTGCTATTCGCATTGGCAGTAATTACGGGAGCTTGTCTGACCGGATTATGAACAGGTATGGAAATACGCCCGAAGGTATGGTGGAAGCTGCCATGGAATTTTATCACATTTTCAGGGCAGAATCCTTTGACAAGTTGATATTGTCCATGAAAGCCAGCAACCCCCGTGTCATGGTTGATGCAAGCAGGCTTTTGAATGCCAGAATGATGGAGGAAGGCGTAAGTTTTCCTCAGCATTTGGGAGTTACTGAAGCTGGTGAAGGGAAAGAAGGCCGTATGCGTTCTGCAGTAGGTATTGGAGCATTGTTAGCAGATGGCATCGGACACACCATCAGGGTTTCCCTGACAGAAGCGCCCGAAAAAGAAATTCCGGTGGCACAAGCACTAATGGATATGTTTCAAAAGAAAAAAACGGGCATTACACGCCTGCCTGTTTATGCTCCTGAATATGACACTTTCGATGGTGCTGACAGAAGCAAATGGCCCGATGTGTATGATAAACCCATTGTAGCGGCTGATCTACGTCGTTTAAAAAAAATTTCTAAAAACACACTTGAAGCCCTTCATTTTTCATTTGATAAAGACAAACAAACCTGGAAGCCTAATCATTGCAGCCCCGACATGTTGATCGTAAAGCCTCATAGCATATCCGGCCTGAGCATAGAAGCATTTATCCTTTGTGAAAAGACTGACTCCAAAGTATCCTGTGGAGATGCTTCACTTGTCAAGTCGAAGCATCTCAATCATAAAAGCAACCCTGATGTCATAGAATGTCTGTATGATGCGCTGGATGAAAGGGAATTGGAAGAAAGCTTAAACAAGGATAATCCTGCAGTGCTGTTAAATACAAATTCAGACCATCCGGCCGGTGAAGTACGCAGTTTTATGAGCCGTTTGCTAAACCATGTTGAAAACACGCCCATACTGTTAAAACTTGACAGAAAAATTAAAAACGATGTCATATTGGCTGCTGAATACGGTGCTGTTTTGGTTGAAAACAGGATGGCTGGTGTGGTTTATGAACCGGATGAAACCAACATCAGGAAAAAAAACGATACCACATTTGAGTTATTACAAGCTGCAGGCATTCGCCGTTCGAAAGTTGAATTTATTTCTTGCCCGGGGTGCGGACGTACCTTGTTTGATCTTGAAAAAACTACCGGCATAATAAAAAAGAAATTCGGACACCTCAATGGCCTGAAAATCGCAGTTATGGGGTGTATTGTCAATGGTCCCGGCGAAATGTTGGATGCTGACTACGGTTACGTTGGGGCGGGAAAAGGCAAAATCAGCTTATTTAAAGGACAGACTCCCGTGATGAAAAACATCCCGGAGGACCGGGCTGTTGAAGCCATGAAAACACTGCTCAAAGAACACAACGACTGGAAAGAACCATAAACAAGATTGGAACAACATAATACAGAGTATGTCAATAATATAAGAAATTCGTAAGTGTTCACAGAACACTTAAAGACAAAATACAAAAATAAGGATTTCGGAAAAGTTTCCCTCCTATAACCTAACCCCTAACCCCTAAATCCTTATTTTTGTTTTTTTGGGGTAAATCTTTAATTTTATGGACAAATACTAATTATGAGATATCCTTTAACACCTGAATTGTTCA
>JAYENB010000227.1:0-1567 GCA_034721855.1 Bacteroidota bacterium | reverse complement strand
GGAAAAGTTTCCCTCCTATAACCTAACCCCTAACCCCTAAATCCTTATTTTTGTTTTTTTGGGGTAAATCTTTAATTTTATGGACAAATACTAATTATGAGATATCCTTTAACACCTGAATTGTTCAAAAAAAACCGGCATAAACTGTTTGATGCAATGCAAGCCGGGGAAACCGCCATCGTTGTTTCCAATGTAAATTACCCGCGCAATGGGGATCAATACTATCCTTTCCGGCAGGATTCTGATTTTTTTTGGCTTACCGGCATAGAACAAGACTGGTCCTATTTGATCATGCATAAAGACATAGATGCTATTTTGTATGAAGCAGTGCTGATTAAAGAAACCAATAAACAGATACGTTTATGGGATGGCCCCCGGTTAGATAAAAGCCAGGCCGGTAAAGTCAGCGGAATAAACGATGTTTTTTGGATGGATGAACTGGAACCCATGCTGAAAAAATACATCAGCATGAGTAGAAAAATCAGCCTCAACCTGAATGAAAGCCGAAAAATCAATACCGTCATTAAAACCCCGGGGAAGCTATTTTATGATCAGTTTTCTTCTGTGTTCAGTGCATCAGGAAAAGCCATTGGTGACATCTGTCCACGGATACATGAGTTGCGCGTGATAAAAGAACCTGAAGAGATTGATCTTATCCGCAAAGCCATTGACATTACCCACCATGCGTATCTTTCTGTATTGCAAAACCTAAAACCGGGGATGACGGAATACCAGGTGGAAGCCATCATACGTCATGAAATGCTGAATCATGGTGTGGATCACATGAGTTTTGCCCCGATTATTGCAGCCGGAGAAAGTGCTTGTATCTTGCACTATACTAAAAACGATAAAACCTGTGAAGACGGGGAATTGTTGCTTATGGATTTTGGAGCCGAGTATTCACTTTATCCTTCAGATTGTTCGCGAACAATACCCGTAAACGGCAGATATACAAAGCGTCAAAAGCAAATATATGAAGCTGTGCTTGAAGTGTATTACGATGCCATGAAATTGTTTAAACCAGGAAATACCATCAACAGAATAAACAAGAAAACCGGGCAGTTAATGCAGGAAAAATTGGTTGAAATCGGACTGTTAACACAAAACGATGTGCATTCAGCTACAGATGAAAAACCGGCTTTTGAATCCTATTATCCGCATGCTGTTACCCATTTTATAGGCCTGGATGTACATGATGTGGGAGAAAAAAATCAACTCCTGAAACCGGGGATGGTATTGAGCTGTGAACCAGGAATATATATTCAGGATGAAGGCATAGGTGTCCGCATTGAAACCGATGTGCTCATCACAAAAAACGGATGTGAAAACCTGATGGCAGATTTTCCGGTTACTGTTGAAGAGATTGAAAATAAAATGAATGCTTAAAGAAATACCTCAAATGGCGTATATTTTAGCGATGTAGTAGTAAACTACTTGCGGATTTGAGGAAATATTGCAGGAATAAAAAATATTTCTAATTTTGCCATCATGAGTCATTAGCTCAGTTGGTTTAGAGCGCTTGCTTGACAGGCAAGAGGTCACTGGTTCAAATCCAGTATGACTCACA
>JAYENB010000226.1:0-43683 GCA_034721855.1 Bacteroidota bacterium | reverse complement strand
TAGTATTTAAAAGCAGCGAAGATAAAAAAGAAGTGCATAATCAGGAACATTATTTAGTGTCAGTCCATAATGTCCGATTTCTGCGTTACGCTCGCATTGACAACCAGTCATTTACGCCAGTAAACTCCTGGTTGCCAATACTTCGCAAGCCTTGAACTCGAACATTATGAATCAGACACTGACTTTATTGACAGACTCTATTTATTCATAGACTATGAAATGCCACGGATTGTAATTGTGAGAAGGCACGATAGGGCAAGTTGGCGAATTGGCGATGGGGCGCGGTGATTGTGTGATAGAGAGATTGAGTGATGGAGGTAGTTATTATGATTATCAGGGCGTGCCCCTGATTTTTTGGCTTCTCGCTAAGCGAGAAGCCAAAAAAATCAGGGTCGGTCTGCGGCTATTAGCTGCTTTGCTTCGCCTTCAGCCTGTTATGCTGTGGACAGGAGCTTCCGCTGGTCGCTCTGCCACAGCAACAGGCTGTAAGGCTCATCTGCAGCAGGCTAACCGCCTCCGCCCTCACGCGGGAGAAGGAGATAGAACGATGGCACGATTGTGAAAAGGCACAAAGGGGCGAGCTGGCGAATTAGCGATGGGGCGAGTTGGCGATCGGTGATTGTGTGATGGAGAAAGAAATGATGGATACGAATTGGCTTTCTGCGGCAAAACTATTATTGTTCCATGTTGGCGTGTTTCGGGTTTCGTGTTTTTCGGCAAAGCCTAACTACCACTCATATTTAACACCGAAATTGCCCTGAAATATTCCATAAGTGTAGGTAGTAAGTTCGGGGATGTAAACCAAATTAACGCCCGGCCGTAGTTCAATGAACAAGTGCAATTCAGTCCAGAGGGATTTTTTATTGCCTATCCTAAAATCCAGGCCAAGTGGAATGTAAGCCGATCCACCAACATTTATTTTGTGGGTAAATTGTTCTTTTTTTTGAACCTCAGGTTCATAATATTGATATGTGTACACATAGGAACCGCTTTCAGAACTACTACTCACAAATTTATTTTGTTCGTATGAAATAGTGGAATATGCATTGATGGAAAATCCTGCAGTTATGCCTGCCCCTGCATAAAAAGAAAACCGTTTTGCAGGATTGCTGCGATAAATAAAGTTGACATCCAAACGAATTTGTTCAGAATAATAATACATGTCGTAGCGATGTTGTGTTACCGAATCCAAATAAACAACATTGTTAGTCGTTTCGGAGCTCAGTGTATCGTATGGCTCAGAGTCTTCATACCTGATATTCAAACTTTTAAACATTGACTTATTATAACTCAATCCGAGATTCAACCGGGGGTGAGCAAAGTTTTTTATGCCATAATCCAGAAAATCAAATCCAAGATTAAAAACTAACGCACGAGTTATGTCATTGTTAAAATAATAATTGTACGCATTATTGTAATCAGGCAACGCATATATATCTCTTATCAATGCAGAATTGGGAGCAAGTTTTTCGAACCCAACCAGCGTAGCTCGTGTCAACTTTTCCGGATATACACCGGCAGAAACGGAAAAATTGCTGACATGAAAGTGGTATTCACGCTTATCCATTTCTGCATTATCCGTTGTGTCCTGTGAAAAAACAGGTGCAACCATACACGTTACTAATAGGGCGGTAATAAAATGATGTTTTTTCATAATGCATTGTTTATCACACCCTAAAATTACGAAATAAAATTCAATATGTGAAACGTTCTTCGGACAAATGCTTACATTTGCATAAATTTGGCTGCAAAAGAATACAGAACAGACAATATGGATTTTTCAACACTGAATTTGAGTAATGAACTGCAAGAAGCTGTTTCATTTATGGGGTTTACCAAAACCACCCCGATCCAGGAGCTTGCCATTCCCATGATTATGAAAGGCAGGGACTTGATTGCAAGCGCCCAGACGGGAACAGGAAAAACAGCCGCATTTGTGCTCCCTTTGCTTGACATGATCAACAAAGACCACACACACAAGAAAGTAAAAGCACTGATTGTTGTTCCTACGCGGGAACTCGCATTACAAATAGACCGCGACATACAAGGTATATCCTATTTCTTACCGGTAACTTCGCTGCCTGTTTACGGAGGTGGTGACGGATCTGAATGGAACCAGGAACGCAAAGCCCTTACCGAAGGTGTTGACATTGTGATTGCAACCCCCGGTAAATTGCTGGCTCACATCAAACTTGGCTATGTTGATTTCAGCAAGCTGCAATATTATATTTTAGATGAAGCAGACAAAATGCTGGATATGGGCTTTTATGATGATATCATGCGCATAACCAAACAATGTCCGAAAAAGCGGCAAACCATGATGTTCAGCGCTACCATGCCGACAAAGATCAAACAAATGGCACAACAACTTCTGAATAACCCGGAAGAAATCAACATCAATTTATCCAAACCTGCAGAAGGTGTTTTGCAAGCTGCATACCCTGTTCTTGACAAGGATAAGACTCGTCTCATTGCTCATTTGTTGAAAGACAAGCTGGATTATAAACGCATACTGATTTTTACAGCCACAAAAGCCCAGGTCAATGAGATTGTAAGGTCACTGAATAAAATGGGGATGAACGCACATGGTATATCGTCAGATTTTGCACAGAGCGAACGTCAGGATATTCTGAACCGCTTTAAAGCTGCACGCATTCGCATTTTAGTAGCTACTGACGTATTAAGCCGTGGCATAGACATCAAGAACATAGACATTATCATCAACTATGAAGTTCCCCGGGATGCTGAAGATTATGTTCACCGTGTTGGAAGAACGGCAAGGGCAGAACAATCAGGCATTGCTTTAACGCTGGTCAACCCAAGCCAGATGGGAGACTTTGAAAAAATAGAAAAACTGATAGAACAAAAAGTCAGGAAGCAGAAACTGCCTTTTGCCCCGGATAAAACGCCGGCATGGAATGTAACACAAAAGCACCGGCATCACTGGAGATCAAGGAACAAACCATATCATCGCAAAAAGAAAAGTCCAAAACGCAAATAAAAAACGCCCCAGTTTCCGGAACGTTTCTGGGGCCTTATTTTACTTCGTAATCAATAACCGCAAAGACGCAGAGGCGCAAAGCTACGATAGCACGAGATTTCAAGGGATATACCTTTATTTTTTCCTGAGTTCTGAATATTTCTCCTTATCATGCCATCATCCCATCGCCAGCTCACCAACTCGCCAACTCGCCCCATCGTGAATTCGTGCTTTCGTTACATCGTCCAATCACCCTATCGTGCCTTCTCGCTATCGCCATTTCGCTGCGTCTTTGCGTCTTAGCGGTAAAAAACATATTTGCCTGAATAGTTACTTTACTTCAGGTTTCTGATCTTTGAATATCGGTGGTTTGACCACTTCGGCTTCAAGTTTTTTCTTGCGGACACCAATGAATATTTTGGTACCGGATTTCCAGTATCCCCGTTTCAGGTATGCCAATCCAATGCCTTTGTTCATCATTGGGGACATGGTTCCACTGGTCACCTCTCCTATTTCTTCACCTTCTTCATTATAGACTTTGTAATGTTGTCTCGGTATTCCGCGTTCATTCATCACAAACGCTTTAAGCATTTTACCCGGTTTCTCGGTTTTCAATTTTTCATGGTAATCCCGCATAATGAAGTCATTACCATCCACAAATTTTGTGGCCCAGCCCAATCCGGCTTCTATTGGTGATGTGGTATCATCAATATCATTGCCATACAAACACATTTTCATTTCCAGCCTCAACGTATCCCTGGCACCCAGTCCGATTGGCTTGATCCCAAATTCTTTACCGGCATCAAGCACAGCCTTGTAAATAGCTTTGGCGTCGGCATTTTTCATGTAGATTTCACAACCACCAGCTCCTGTATAACCTGTTGTTGACAGCACAACATCATCTACACCAGCAAGCTTAAGGGTTTTAACGGTGTAAAACTCCATATCCATGATGTTCTCATCTGTGAGCTTTTGCATGGCTTTCCTGGCGTAAGGCCCCTGGACAGCAAGCAAGCTGATGTCTTCAGATAAATTTTTCAGTTCATCACCAACACGGATATCAAAAGCTTCGGCTTGTTTTTTACACCATTCCCAGTCTTTTTCAATGTTTGCTGCGTTTACCACCAGCCAGTATTTATCTTCGGCAAAGCGATACACAAGAAAATCATCCACAATACCACCTATATCGTTTGGCATGCAGTTATATTGCACTTTCCCATCAAACAATGTGTTGACATCGTTAGACGAAATGCGCTGAATAAATGCTTTAGCATTGGGACCGCTGACTTCAAATTCACCCATGTGTGATACATCAAACACCCCAATTTTTTCACGAACTGTCCGGTGTTCTGCATTGATTCCTTCAAATTCTACGGGCATGTTAAAACCAGCAAATGGCACCATGCGCCCACCCATGGATTTATGAACTTCTGTAAGAGCTGTATTTTTCATATCAATAAGTATTTAATTTAGCGTAACTAATTAGTATCAACAAAAGTAGCTGCTAACCGCAATGTTACGATTGCACGAAAGCACGATTGCACGATAGCACGAATTAAAGATTGCATGAGATTTCAAGGGATATCCCTTTATTTTTTCCTGAGTTCTAAATATTTCTCCTTATCATGCCATCACCCCATCGCCAACTCGCCAACTCGCCCCATCGTGAATTCGTGCTTTCGTTACATCGTCCAATCGCCCTATCGTGCCTTCTCGCTATCGTCATTTTTCAGCGTTTTTGCGTCTTAGCGGTAAAAATTAAATGTACCTGACTATTTACAATTTAGCAATTCGATTCATCGTATTAATCATTTCTCAACACAGTAAATTCCACGCGCCGGTTGAGCTGTCTTCCTTTTTCTGTATCGTTATCTGCAATGGGTTGTTTAAATGCGTATCCTTCATATTTGAGGCGGTCTCGATCAACACCATGCTCAATCAGATAGTCCACAACAGATTTCGCACGTTCACGCGATAATTTAAGGTTGTATTCAAGGCTACCCTTGTTGTCTGTATGCCCGCTGATCTCAATCACAAGTTTTGGATTATACTTCAGCACTTCCAGCACTTTATTGAGTTCATTGTATGATGATTCACGCAGGGTTGCTTTGTCGTAATCAAAAAAGATATTTTTCAGAACAATTTTGGTCCCCACTTCAATGGGTTGCAAAAGCACTTCTTTTTTAATATTTTGAAATTCATATGTGTCAGCAATATTAAAATTTTCGGAATGAAACATATAACCTTCTTTATTGACTGACAGGCCGTAATTTTTACCTGCAGGCATGCTGGCCACAAATTTACCAGTAGCTTCATTGGAAGTCAATTCAACAATTTTCTCATTTTTTTCATTGTCCACAATTTCAATGCTGGCTTTCAGGGGTTGTAAGGTTTTAGCATCTTTTACAATGCCTGTAAAGAGGGTTAACCTTGACTTCACTTGTTCTTTCTCATCCCATTCTTCTTTTTCAGGATACAGGATTTGGTATATATCATAAGAACCATATCCATCGGGACGCGCTGAGCTGATGTAAGCATGTCTGCCATCAGCAGCAATGGAAAAAAAGGCTTCATCATCGGGGGTATTGATTGGATATCCCAGGTTGACGGGTGGTACTGACCAATTACCATTGGTATCCCGCACCGATCTGAAAATGTCAAAACCTCCCATTGAATTATGTCCTTTGGAACAAAAATACAGTGTCCTTCCATCGGGATGTATGAGTACACCTTCTTCATCATATTCAGTATTGATAACAGGGCCAATGTTAACCAATTCTCCCCATGATCCCCATGGTTCTTTTTTGCTCACAAAAATATCACGTCCGCCATAATTGTCTTCAGGCCTGGTTGATACAATATACATTGTTTTTTCATCATAAGAAACACTCACTTTGGATTCATGGTATTCTGTGTTTATTGGCTCACCAAAGGACCTGGGATCTTCCCAATCATCACCATCCTGTCTGGAAAAGAAAATATCACCCCCCTGTTTGGTTTGTGCTTTATACACATACATGACCTGCCCGTCAGTTGATATTCCGCTAATGGCATCATGACCTTTAGTGTTGAGGGGAGATTTGAAACGTTTGGATTTCGACCAACTGCCATCTTCCTTTTTATCAGCATACCAAACGTCTTCACAATATTTACCATCAGCTTCATCAATCGGATTGCCAATGTATTTACGCCGTGCTGTAAAAATCAAACGGGAACCATCTGCAAGAATCATGGGATTGTATTCGGGGTATTCTGTATTTATGTTTGGCCCCAGGTTGCTTATTTCAACATCCACTGTATCTTTCATTAATTCCAAACCACTAAGGCATTCTGTAAGGTGTTTATTAACTTCATTCTTTTTTGCCTCATCCATTTTTGGAAACATGGAAAGATAAGCAGAATAACTGTTGAGAGCCTGTTCAAACTGATAATTCAGATGCCTTGCCCGCCCCAGTTTAAACAACACATCATCCCTGACGTTTTTATCAAGGGAATAGGCTTTTTCCAGGTAGGAAAGCGCTTTGGTTTTCTCAAGAGACAAAAGATAAGCACTGCCAATTTTATAATTCAGCTCAGCGTTATCAGGATTAAATTCCTGTGCTTTCATGTAATGATTAATCGCTTTTTGAGGATCTGCATTATTATCCATAGCCTTATCACCATTTCTGATTTGCCGTTTTGCAGATTTGAGTTCACTTTTGCTATCGGGAAAATTGGAGCGTTTAAATTGCACGTTTTCCTGAGCCATTCCTGGCATCAGGAACACCACTAAAGCAATACTTATGAAGCAGCATTTTTTACACATGAGCAATATTTATGGTCACATTAAAAACAATTAATTCACACTAAGCACTTTAAATTCAACACGGCGGTTATTTTGTCTTCCTTCGTCAGTTTTGTTCGTGTCAATCGGTTTGAGATAAGCATACCCTTTGTATTCAAGTCTGCTTTCATCAATTCCCATGTTAACAAGGTAATCAACAACGGCTTTTGCACGATTTTCAGATAGTTCGGTATTGTATTTCAGCGAGCCCCTGTTATCTGTATGTCCACCTATTTCGATGCGCATATTTTTATAATTTTCGAGTAATTTATACAGACGTTCAAGTTCGGGGTATGATTCAGGTCTCAGTGTTGCTTTATCATAATCAAAGAAAATATTTTTCAGGACAATGCTTGAGCCCACCCCCACTTTACTGAGCACAATGTCTTTTATTACTTCCTGATAACCTGTGGCTGCAGGGATATTAAAGTTTTCGGAGTGAAAGAGATACCCTTCGGCTTTGACACTGATACCATAATTTTTACCTGAAGGCAGTGACAACATATATTTTCCGGTACTTGAATTTGAGTGGGTGACATTGATGACTTCATTTTTTTCGTTGTCCACAATTTCAATTTCCGCCTTAATGGGTTCTTCAGAAATGGCATCGGTAACTGTCCCTTTAAGCAATGTCAGCCGTACCGTTTTCACTTCCACTTCTTCGGCCACAATTTTATCACCGATGGTAGAATTCAGGCTAGCCATCAATTTGTCTTCAGTACCATGTACCGTCAGTTTTTCAGGGCCGAGGAAGGTAATACGGTAAATATCCTGTCCGCCGTAACCAGATTCCCTGACTGTGCTGTAATATCCATACCTGCCGGATCCGGCCATCACAAAAAACACATCCTGCTCCGGGGTGTTAATAGGATACCCCAGATTTACGGGCTCAGACCAGTCACCATCATTCCCTTTTTCGGTATAAAATATATCGTATTCTCCCATGCTGGAGTGCCCTTCAGAGCTAAAATACATGGTTCTGCCATCGGCATGAATAAAACAGGCTTCTTCATTGTATTCTGTGTTGATAGGTTTACCGATGTTTTTGACATCACCCCAGCGTCCTTTTTCGTCTTTTTCACAGTAATAAATGTCTTTTCCACCATAGGATTCCTGGCCAAAATCATCCTTATCCCTGTCGCTAACAAAATAGAAATATTTTCCATCGGGAGAAACAGAAGCACTTGATTCTTGGTATTTTGTATTGATGTGCTTTGACATTTCTTCCGGTTCTGACCATTCATCGCCTTCCAGTTTGCTCTCCATAATGGTTCCGGTTGGTGTGCCGTTGTATGTATATAGAATTTGTCCGTCGTATGAAAGACCAATCGAAGCATCGTGTCCGTCTTCGTTAAGATCACGCATGTTGGTAGCGTTTGTCCAGCGGCCCTGCGCATCCTTAACCGCCATGTACAAATCTTCATAAAACTGAAAATCTTTGGGGTCACGTTCACCGCCAGTAGTACCTTCCCTGCGGGATGTGAAAATGACCATAAATTCGTCTGCAGTTATTACCGGCCCGTATTCCTGATATTTCGTGTTAATTGCCGGTCCAAGGTTATCAACAAATACCCTGATGGGGTTATTGTAGTATTTTTTAGCGTTGTTACACTGTTCAATTCTATGCTCTGCATTGGCAATGATTTGGTTATCATAATCTGAATCGCCTGTTTTTTCATACGTGTTGATAAACTTACTGGTTTTATCAATGGCTTTATCAAACTCATAATGATAATGATATGCTTTACCGAGCAAATATAGAATATCGCGGGCCACATCTTTATCAGTCTCATACGCCTTCTCCAGTGCCTTTATGGCTTTTTCAATCTTCTTATCCGCCATATAACACACCCCCAGTTTATAATTCAGAGGGGGATAATTCCTGTTATACCTTTCTGCTTTTTCGTACAAAGGCAATGCTCTTCTGAGGGAACCCCTGGATTTATTTTCATAAAAATCATCCGCATCTTTTACGGCACTCCAGGCCTCCCTGAAACCGTTTTTGCGATGCTTGAAATCACGTTTGTCTATATCCACATCAACCTGCGCCAGTAAAAAGGTTGCCGACATCATGACAATTCCCAAACATACTATACAAGAATTAATTACTTTTTTCATAAGTCAACTATTTTAATCATTAATCACAATAAATCAAATAAGCATCAGCTTGTTCCACACCAAGTTCAACTGCTTTTTTCCAGTCTTCACACGCGCCTTCAAAATCCCTCATCATTTCTTTTGCATTTCCCCTGTGGAGGTATGCATAAGCATAGTCAGGATCAAGAGCAATGGCTTTGGTGTATGAACTCACAGCCTTTTCATATTCTTTTTGTTTATAATAAACAAGACCCATGTTATTATGAGCATAAACGTAATCCTTGTCAATGTATAAAACTTCTTCAAAATCTTTCAAAGCTTCTTCGTAATTGCCTTTCTCATATTTAGCAATGCCACGGTTGTTTAATGCAACCAAATAATCCTTGTCAATATCAAGGGCAGCATCATAATCTTCAATGGCTTTATCGTATTCCTCCATAATACGATAGACACTTCCCCTGTTTGCATAATACATGGGATTATCATCATCATATTTTATAGCCATAGTATAATCGCTCATGGCTTTTTCATATTCTTCAAGTTTACGGTGTGTACTGGCTCTGTCGTTGTAAATCATGGGATTCTTTTTATCGTCTTTTAAGGCATGATCAAAATATCGCAGAGCCTGTTCATATTCTTCGTTCATAAATGAAATAACGCCGAGGTAATAATCCATTTTGGGATTTTTAAATCCAAGGTCTTTGGCTTTCAATAGATTAGTTTCAGCCTCCGGGTAGTTTTCCTGCCTCATAGCAATAATCCCCATCATGTAATAGGAAGATGTGAGATCAGCATTCAGTTCAACAGCCTTTTTAAGGTCAGCTTTAGCTAGATCAAGTTTTGAAGACTGAAAATAGGCAGACCCACGGTTGAGATAAGCCTGCGCAAAATCAGGTTTTAAACTGATTGCCTGGTTAAACTTATTGATTGCCTGTTGATACTGCTCAGCTTTCATGTAATCCACTCCGGCGTTATATTCCAGTTGAGCCTCCTGTCCTTCTGCCGCTACAACACTATCACTGCGAGTGGTATCCACGACGACTTTTGTGGGCACAATGATATCATTTTGTGCTGTATCCGTTTCATTTTGAGCGACTGCTTTCCCCATCATGCACAGCACGATAAAGAAAAGCAGGTAAAATCTGTGTGTTGTTTTCATATCCATAACATTTTATTTAAATAATCATTGTCAACAAAAGTAGCTTCTCACCGCAGAGACGGAAAGTCGCAAAGTTATAAAATTTGTAAATTGATCTGTTAACCCCGTTGAAAAATTTCTACGGGGTTAACAACGTTTAAAAAATGTTAATAATGGTTAAAATCGGTTACTTATGAAATGTCGGTGTTTTAAGAAATAATACATATCGCAACCGATTTTAATTAGTGTTAACCGATGTTAACTGTCTATGTGACCAACTTTTCCCATTTCATAGCGTCTTTGCGTCTTTGCGGTAACAGGCGGTAACAATTAAATGTACCTGACTAGTTACCATTTTATTTAAACAGTGCTAAATTCATTTCAAATATCATGCCTAAGGCAAAGGTTCGGCTCCCGGCCTGCCATGGCAATTTTTATATTTTTTTCCGCTACCGCAAGGGCAGGGATCATTTCGTCCTACTTTTTTGCTGACACGCACAGGTTCAGCTTTTTGTTTACCTTTGGATGGATCATTATAACCAGGATCCTGCCGCCCTGTTTTCATGTTACTGGTATCCAGCTTACGGCGTTTTTCAGCTTCTTTGACCTCATCCGGGTTTTCAATTGGAATTTGGCCTTTCATCAGGACAGACACAACAGACCTGTTGATCCTGTTAAGCAAGCCTTTAAACAAGTCATAAGATTCCAATTTATAAATCAACAATGGGTCTTTTTGTTCATAGGATGCATTCTGTACAGATTGGCGTAAATCATCCATTTCCCTGAGGTGCTCTTTCCACATTTCATCAATGGAAGCCAGTACAACAGTTTTATCATACGATTTAACCACTTCACGGCCTTTTGTTTCGTAAGCTTTTTCAAGGTTTACAATGACTTTATATGTTTTATTTCCATCGGTAACAGGGACCACAATATTTTTGTAAACAGCGGATTGTGTTTTATACACATGCTCTATAACAGGGTATGCTTGATCAGCAATACGATTGACTTGTTGCTTATGCGTTTCCACCACTTTTTCATAAAGCAAATTAATCAGTTCATGTGGTTTTTTGGATTTGAAATCCTCATTATCAAAAGGCACTTCGATGGAAAGGTTTCTCAATAAATCAAGCTGAAAATCTTCAAACTCCGAATTTCCATAATGTTCGTCAATGAGAGCAGTGCAAAGGTCAAACATCATATTAGCGATATCCACTCCCAGTCTTTCTCCATCAAGGGCATGCCTGCGTTTTTTGTAAATAACGGTACGCTGGGCATTCATCACATCATCGTATTCAAGCAATCGTTTACGCACACCAAAGCTATTTTCTTCCACTTTTTTCTGCGCTCTTTCAATGGAATTGGATATCATTTTGTGCTGTATCACTTCACCTTTTTTCACACCCATTCTATCCATCAATTTTGCTATACGTTCAGAACCGAACAATCGCATAAGGTCATCTTCGAGGGACACATAAAATTGGGATGAACCTGGGTCACCCTGACGTCCTGCCCTGCCTCTCAACTGCCTGTCAACACGTCGGGAGTCGTGTCGTGCTGTGCCCACGATAGCCAAACCACCAGCTTTTATCACTTCATCGCTTATTTTAATATCGGTACCACGTCCGGCCATGTTGGTTGCAATGGTCACGGCACTTTTTCTCCCCGCTTCTGCCACGATAGCTGCTTCACGCTTATGCAGTTTGGCATTCAACACGTTGTGCTTAATACCACGCCTGTTAAGCATGCGGCTCAGGATTTCAGAGATATCCACAGAGGTTGTACCGACAAGCACAGGCCTTCCATTTTTAGTTAATTCAACGATATCATCGATGGCTGCCTGATATTTCTCCCGTTTTGTTTTATACACCATATCCTGCATATCATTGCGGATAACAGGTTTATTAGTTGGGATCACTACAACATCCAGCTTATAAATATCCCATAATTCACCAGCTTCGGTTTCTGCAGTACCCGTCATCCCGGAAAGCTTATGATACATTCTGAAATAATTCTGCAAAGTAATGGTAGCATGCGTTTGTGTTGCCGCTTCGATTGTCACATTTTCTTTGGCTTCAATAGCCTGGTGCAAGCCATCGGAATACCGTCGTCCTTCCATGATACGGCCGGTCTGCTCATCCACAATTTTCACCTTATTATCAATAACCACGTACTCAACGTCTTTTTCAAAAAGCGTATAAGATTTGAGCAATTGGTTAATGGTATGCACCCGCTCAGATTTATTGGAAAAATCAGTAATCATTTCTGATTTTTTCTCGGCTTTTTCTTTTGGATCTGTATATTCTTTTTCAATTTTAGCAATTTCAGAACCAATATCAGGAAGCACAAAGAAAGAGGGGTCTTCTCCGGATTCAGCAAGCACTTCATACCCTTTGTCAGTGATTTCAACAGCATTTTGTTTTTCATCAATCACGAAAAACAGGTCATCGGTTACTTTGTGCATGTGCTTGGAGTTGTCCTGCATGTAATAATTCTCTGTTTTCTGCATGAGGGTTTTGATACCTTCCTGCGAGAGAAATTTAATCAACGGTTTGTATTTGGGCAAAGCTTTATACACCTGCAGCAATTTAAAGCCACCTTTTTCCCTATCTCCGGCTGATATTAGCTTTTTTGTTTCATTAAGCAATGAAGTAGCCAGGGTACGCTGAGAATTATAAAGGCGTTTTACGACATCTGTATATTGATCAAACATTTGGTCCTGTGTCTGTGATGTGGGACCTGAGATAATCAAAGGGGTTCTGGCATCATCAATGAGCACGGAATCCACTTCATCCACGATGGAAAAATTGTGTCTGCGCTGTACCTGGTCTTCGAGGCTCAAAGCCATATTATCCCTGAGGTAATCAAAACCAAATTCGTTGTTGGTACCATACGTAATGTCTGCATTGTATGCTTTTCTGCGTTCCGGAGAATTTGGCTGATGTCTATCAATGCAATCCACAGAAAGACCATGAAACTGAAAAATGGGGCCCATCCATTCAGCATCCCTTTTAGCGAGGTAATCATTAACGGTAACAAGATGTGTACCTCTTCCTGTCAATGCATTCAAATAAAGTGGTAATGTTGCTACAAGTGTTTTGCCCTCACCTGTGGCCATTTCGGCAATTTTACCATGGTGCAACACGACGCCACCAATGAGCTGGACATCATAATGTACCATATCCCAGACTATTTCATTGCCCCCGGCTATCCACCGGTTAAAATACACAGCTTTGTCACCATGTATCTCAACAAAATCATTGTCAGGCGCTAACTGTTTATCAAATTCCGATGCCGTTACCACAATTTCTTCATTTTCTTTAAACCGCCTTGTTGTTTCCTTAACCACAGCAAAGGCTTCAGGTAACAATTTATCCAGAACAGTTTCGATTTTTTCATCAATACCATCTTCAATGTCATCAATCTTATCATAAATATCCTCCCGTTCATAAATGTCTTTTGTCAGGGCTTCCTGTTTTAAAGATTCAATCTGTTCACGGTCATCAGCAATATAATCGGATATTTTCTGTTTCAGCTTTTCGGTACGGGCACGAAGTGTATCATTGTCTTCATCCTGCAAGCCGCTGTAAACTTCCAATATTTTTTCTACAAATGGTTGATTTTCTTTCAGATCCCGGTCCGCTTTTGAACCGAACATCTTTGTCATCGCACTGATAATTCCCATTTCCTTATTTTCCTTAAATTTATTTCATACAAAATTAATCAAATTAAAACATAATTAAAATGAAAAACGGAATAAATATACAAATAAGTTAAGGGGACTTCTAATAATTCTTTCGCATCAAGATTTTCAGCGTTTTTCATAGACAATGCAAATATAATAACATGATTATTCTTACAGAAATTTATCCAGGAATTTGAAAGCCTGACAAAAAAAATATATTTTTGACACTATTTTGGCTAAGTTTTTGTAAGATATATGAAAAAAGCGGTAATGAGGTTTAAGCTAAACATATTTATAGTGTCGGTTTTCGTTTGTATGTTAGTTCCCTCATCGGTATTTTCACAACAAACCATGACAACAAATTCCAGTGGGGTTCGTTTTCTTCCACAGGTAGGCTTCAATTTAACAAAACTTACCGATGACCCGATAAGCACAACAGAAAAATTCAGGCTGGGAGTAGAAGGAGGTTTATGGGTACAAACCAAGAATCCGATTTTTTTCCAGCCCGGTTTGTTTTACGCACAACAGCGTCTTGATGAAATACATATTGATGAACTGGAACAAAATTTAACCACAGACACCACATTAAAAAAAGTAGATTACCGTTGCCTGAAATTACCAGTGATGTTTGGGATTCAACTTTTTGGAGCCAGGGTTTATACAGGACCAAGTTTTACCTACATCATTAACATGGACGAAGATGAACTCACAGAAAACGAATTCAGGGATTTCACTATGGGATTAAACATTGGCGCCGGCTTAAACATCACCATGTTCAGCTTTGATGTCCGTTACGAATACGGCATTACACATATTCTGCACGAAAATGTAGCCAAAGCTAATATTCTTACTGTCAGTGCAGGCTTAAAGTTTTAAATGAGAAACCGGGAAATTACCCAAAATTAACCGTGTAAATCCATCATATCCGTGTTATCCGTGTTCAAAATAAAAACTATAAAATGGAACACAGATAACGCAGATGCTACGGATTATCACGGATGGATTTAAGGTTTTAGGTAAACAAACGGTTACTCATAAATTTTAATACCGATATGTTTTCAATTGTATAATTTTATAACACGCAATCAGATTACTGCAACAGATTTCTGGCATGTTCAATGGCAGCATCCGTGACATTTTCGCCGCTTGACATGCGTGCAATTTCCATGAGGCGTTCATCACCTGTAAGTTTACGGATTGTAATTCCCTGCTTGTTTTTTTCAACGTGAAACTGAACCTTACCAAGCGCTGCTACCTGGGCAAGGTGAGTAATGTTTATCACCTGGGCATTTTGGGCAAGTTGCAACATCATGTTGCCCATTTTTCCGGCAATATTGCCAGATACGCCAGTATCAATTTCATCAAAAATAATGCTGGACATCCTCAATTTTTGTGCAATAAGGGATTTCAGACACAACATAAGCCTTGACATTTCACCTCCTGAAGCTACTTTTGCAATCGGGCGGGGACTGATATCCTTGTTAGCTGAAAACAGGAACTCAACTTTATCCATTCCGTAAACAGCCGGTGATTCTTTTTCTTCCATCTTTACCTTGAAAACAGCCTCGGGCATACCAAGATAAGACAACATATCAGTTAGTTTTTCTTCCAGTCCCCCGACAGCTTCCCGGCGTTTCTCTCTAAGCTTCTTTCCTTTGCTCATCACCTCTTTGTACAAGGCTTCCGCTTCAGTTTTAATGGCCTCAATACGGGAACTATCGGTATCCATCTCTAAGAGCCTTTTACTGATTTCATCCTTGTAATTTATCAATTCCTCTTCATTTGCTTTCTGATGTTTGAGCATGAGGTCATTCAATAAATTCAGGCGTTCTTTTACCTCTTCCAGGCGCTTGGGATCATACTGTATTTCATCTGCATCCGTTTCGAAACTTGCAGCCAGGTCATTAAGTTCAATAATGACAGAATCAATGCGGTTTGTGTATTCGGCAGCCGGTTCGTAATGTGCTTTGATGTTATTTAGTGCGTTTCTGACCTGATTCAACATCCCGAGGCAATTTTGTTCATTGTCCCTCACTGTATTTAAAGAATCCCTGAATGCAGCCCTTATTTCCCCGGCATGGTCAAGAGCAGATTCTTCTGATTCCAGTGCTTTGAGTTCTCCCGGTTGCAAACCGGCATTTTCCATCTGTTCATACTGAAATTGCAGGTAATCTTTTTCCCTGATTGCTTCCTGGTATTTTTCAGAAAGGACATTCAATTCGGATGTGGTTGCTGTGTATTTCTCATAAACATCCCGATATGATTTAAGCTCCTGTTGTGTGCTGGCAAAGCTATCAAGCACTTCCAGCCGGAAATCAGCCCTGGTAACCAACAAGGCCTGATGCTGCGAATGAATGTCAATGATTTGGTCAGTCAGTTGTTTCAACTGCTCTAGTTTAACGGGTGTATCGTTGATAAACGCCCTGGATTTACCAACACCTGATATTTCCCGTCTAATGATTGTTTCTTTCTCAAAATCAAGATCGTTGTGGACAAAAAATGGTTTTATGTCATTGCTGACCCCCATACCAGCTTCGATAACAGATTTGGATTTTATATCCAGCAACACCGAGGTATCAGCTCTTTTACCTGTAAGCATTGATATAGCCCCCAGCAGAATGGATTTTCCGGCACCTGTTTCCCCGGTAATGGTAATGAACCCGTCAGGAATTTCGATTTCCAGGTTTTCAATGAGCAGGTAATTTTTAATTTTCAACCATTTCAGCATGGCTTATTCTTCCTTAAGGATTTTTTGATATTTGGATGCATTTGCAGGGTCAACTTCTTCCATCACCTGTACCACCCTGTTTTTCTGGTCAGGAAAAGCTTCTGAGAAAATATTGACTATTTCATCGCTTTTGGTATCCACAAAGATTGACATCAAAAATGAGCCTGGGCGTTTATTATGTACATCTTTGAGTTCCATGATAGCATCTTCCACCCTGCCTCTGCCTTCAACAGGTTTATCATACATGCGGTCAAGCCCCTGGCGGTGATAGATGTACATTGCTTCCCGCAATGGGGAATATGTATCATGCAGCATATCGTGCACAAGCCAGTAGCGATTTTTGGTATCCTCATAAGCTTTCCATCCGATTTCCTGTGCATTCTGTGCATTTTGAACAATTTGTTCGGCTTTCTGGAAAAACGGGTCTCCTGACTTCATCCCAAAGGTATCATAATCCATCCCGATCATAATATAAGCATAAAACGCCAGGATAGAAGTGAAATTTGACTGATGTGTATTGATGCTGAATTCAAGGGGTTCAAATTCAACATACCGGATACGAAAATCTTTATCAATGTGCTTAAATACAGGGCTTTTATAAGATGTATTATAGACGGTCCGGGAAGATTGGATCTGGATAGACCCTTTGAATTCATCGGCAGACACCTTTTCCTTTAGCTCAATCCGCATGTTACATTCAATGCGTTCGTCTTTGTCAAACACATGGTTTGTCCATATGGTGTTGTTCATAAATTCATACACCGCAGATTGCATCTCCTGGAACATTTTCCTGTTGGAAGTTTCCTGAATCTGTGAATAGGATATCTGCACACGGCAATCCAACTCCTGAGCCTGAAGACAAAGCCCTGGGAGTAAATACATTATCAATATTATGACGGCTTTTTTGATCATAAGCTAGTATAGCGTTTCTTAATTAAAGAACGAACTACTATAATTCTTTAATAAATTCCATCATTGTATTAACGATATCTTTAGCCACATCATATTTGTTTTTGAGTTTAAATGTATCAATTTTCCCTGATTTTCTCAGAATACTGATTTTATTTGTATCAAGATTAAAACCTGCGCCCTTGTCATTCAGGGAATTAAGCACTATAAAATCAAGGTTTTTCTGTTTTAATTTTTTTTGTGCGTTTGGAATTTCATCATCGGTTTCAAGTGCAAAACCAACCAACAATTGATTTTTTGTTTTCATATCACCCAGTTTAGCAGCAATATCTTTGGTTGGTTTCAATTCAAGATGCATGTTATTTCCCTGTCGTTTTAGTTTTTTCTTTCCTGAAGACGCAGGGGCATAATCTGCCACGGCAGCCGCCATAACAGCACCATCGGTATCAGGAAAATGTTTTTTGCAGGCAGTGTACATTTCCCCGGCAGAGGTAATGTCGACGCGTTTGATGTTTTTGTGTTGTACATTGATGGCAGATGGCCCTGTAATCAGCGTGACTTCAGCCCCATTTTCTGCCAGTTGCTCAGCGATGGCAAAGCCCATTTTTCCACTGGAAAAATTACCGATGTACCTGACGGGATCAATTTTTTCATAGGTAGGCCCGGCAGTTACAATGAATGTTTTGCCCTTAAGCTTTAATTTTTTTGTAAAATAGGTTTGAAGCGCTTTGACAATATCTTCGGGGACAGCCAACCTTCCTTTTCCTATAAGTCCGCTGGCCAGCTCTCCGGTACCAGGTTCTATAAAATGGCAATTGTTTTTCCGAAGTATTGCAATATTGTCTTTATTGGTCTGATGTTCAAACATATCCATATCCATTGCCGGAGCAATAAAAACGGGACACTTAGCAGCAAAATAAATGGTAGTAAGCAAATTATCAGCGATGCCATGTGCCATTTTACCCATGGTATTCAATGAGGCAGGCGCCACAACAAAAACATCAGCCCATAATCCCAGTTCAACATGGCTTGTCCATGCTCCTGAGCGGGAATCATGGGTTTGTTCAAGCACCGGATGTCCGGATAATGTTGACAGCGTCAACGGAGAGATAAACGCTTTGGCCATTTCTGTCATAACAACCTGCACTTCTGCCCCTTCCTTCACAAAAAGCCTGCATAGATAAGCCGCTTTATAGGCTGAAATGCTACCGGTTATACCAAGCAATATTTTTTTATGCCTGAGGCTCATCTACATCATCTTCAGGATTCCTGAAATACAACTCTTCATTGAGGTACTCTTCAATGGATAGAGCTATTGGTTTGGGCAAGCTTTCGTAATAACGACTAATTTCAATTTGCTCCCTGTTGTCAAAAATTTCCTCAAGGTTATCCGTATAACTGGCAAACTCTTCTAATTTCTGGCTCAATTCCTGTTTGATGTCCACACTGATTTGATTGGAACGTTTGGCGCAAATGACTACTGCCTGATAGACATTTTCAGCACCATCTGATACTTTGCGGATGTCGAGTGTTTTAATATTTGCCGATGCATTTGATCTTTTAAAATCCATAATTGCAATTATTTTAAACTTTTATCAATTTGTTCTTTTATTTTGTTTGCTTTATCAATATATTCAGACTCCGGGTAATTATCAACCAATTTATGGTATGCCATTAACCCTTTTTCATACCGTTCTTCCTGTTTTTTCCTTACACTTCCTTCAGCGTATATATACCATGACTCCAATATGTAAAACCGTGCATCCTCATTGTAAGAAGATCCCGGATAAGATTCAATGCTGTTTTGTAATGCTGTGATCGCCGCTTTATATTCTCCAATTTTATAATACAAATAGGCGTTGTTGTAGGATTTCGTTTCCAGCTTGTGATGCAATTTGTCAACCAGCTCATTGACCGTGTCTTTGTATTCGGTTTGCGGATATTTGTTCAGAAAGGCCTGAAACGCATCTATGCCGCGTTTTGTAAAAGCCTGATCAAGTGATGGATCAGGGGAAAGATCATAAAAACACATGGCTGTTCTGAATTCGGCATCCTGTGTGAATTGGCTGTTGGGATAGGTTTTGGCAAACTGGCTAAAATGATAGGCTGCCAAGGCAAGTTCCCCTTCGGCATACAGGCAATAAGCATAATGGTAATATATTTTCTCAGCCCGTTCCGTTCCTTTGTAAATGTTTCTTAGCTCGTCAAACAGGTTTTTAGCCTTGTAATAATCCTCATTTTCATAATATTCAACAGCTTTTTCATATTTAAGCTCATAGTTCTCGCTTTTGAGTAATTTTTGATAATCACTGCAAGACATTAAAAGAAATACTATAGTTGCTGAAAACAATATGGCCGGTCTTCTTAAATTCATTTTGCAAAGATACGTTTTTATCATCAAGAATAAAACAATTTTTTTTGTAATTTATTGCATGACATAAAAACTCATTTCTCTTTAGCTAAGGCATTGTTACAAAATAACCTGAACATTTATATAATTTCTCTTTTCAGTGTTGACAAATCTTCCAGGACAAAGGTAACAAGAGCCAGTTCTGTTCCATCATAAGCCGCTGAACAAGCTACTGTTTTTTTGATTTTTTGCATCCACATTCCTGTGATGGATGATGCTTCGTGCACATGGCCATGCATGGTCAGGTAAGGCTGCTTATCTTCAATAAACCGCTGTATGGCAATGCTGCCTACATGCACATCAAGGGGGACATAATCAACCATTTTTCCGTCAAGAGCAGCCCTGTCAAGGTAGGTATTATAAGGAGGTGAATGAAACAGGAAAACAGCATTTCCCATGTCTTCTTTTTCAGTAATCTTTTCTAAATCTTTATTGATGTTTGTAAAGGCAATATCCTCAATGGGTTCAACTGTACGAGCGCCTTCGGTTGGATGCACGCAACCAGGATCAACAAAAACAGACACATCGTATTTTTCCCAGTCTTTCAGCATAAAAGGTGTAGGCGGGATATACGCATACCCATAAATGTTGTATCCTGAAAGATACACTTTTTTAAAATGCACGTATTCCCACAGCCCTTCCTTTTCCAGGGTTTTTATATTTTGTTCTTCTGATTTCGGATCGTCGTTGCCCATGATGACAAAAATTCTGGGGTAATGGTGTTTGAGTTCCTTTTTCAGTTGTTTCAAATGGCTTCTTAGATAGTCACAAATAAAATCACCCGTGTCGGCTTCGTTGATGTTGATACCGGGCATGATATCACCACCAATGAATACAGCATCCGGTTGTTGTTGCCGGATGGCATAAAACAATTTTTCATACCTGTCAAAATGTCCATGCAAATCGGCTACAAAAAAACAAGCTGTTCCCATATTATTTGCGTTTTATCAGCCTGGCACTGTTGTGAAGAGAGCCTATCATAACAGCATAACTGGTTTTGTTTTTGATGTCCTCATCGTTAATGATATGTATATCCAATAGCTCTTCCGGGGGATTTTGCCCATTTTTATAAGCATACATGGCTGCCAACCCATGATTCCATCCTTCAATCCAGGCTTTTAATTCTCTTTCCTGGTGATCGGTTCCAGTACAATGAAACATGAGGTCAATATCGCTTTCGGGCCCGGCGGTATAATTTTTTGTACTGCCAATCAAATAGATGGCTTCCACCCCAAACCTGTCAAAATCCAATTTATCAGCAATCAACTTTACCAGTTCATAACGCCATTTTGAATGCGCATCACTCTGTGGATTGTTGACATCATTATTCAGCATCTCTTCATACATCGCTTTAATTCAAATGGTGTAAATGTAACCCGTATTGTCTAAATTGTCTAAAAATCATAATTTTGACTGAAGTTTTCACCCAGTGAAATCAGGTGTCTTTTCTTATCTTACATGTCTTTTTCACTCAGGCAGTTTGTGTATTTTTTTAAAAACTTCAATATAAAATACAAAACTCCCGTCACCACTGTACCAACAATAATCCAGGTTTTGTCAGTAATGTATTCGCCATTTTCGAGGTATGCCTCTACAGATAAAAACACAAGAAAAACCAAAAACAGGGCAAAAATCCCGTTTTTTTCTTTTCGTAACACCTTTTTCCAGCTAAAATCCATGGCTGGCTTACTGTATTTAAAATGTTTCGGCAAAAATGGCGGAACCTCTTCTGTCCATGTCAGATAAGCTTCCCCGAACTTCCGTCTTAAAAATTCTTCTTCGGCAAACACGATCCGTTCATAATAAATCCAAAACACAAGTGAAAACACAAAGATCATACAGATGTTGCCTGTCAACATGGCAATGGACAGCCACATGAAATAATTTCCCACATAAAGGGGATTCCTGATTAACGAATACAATCCTGCTGTATTAAGCGTATCTGCCACCTGACCTGCTTTTGTGTTTCTACCGGATGTGTTTTTGGGCGTATAGCCAATGGTGAAAGCCCGAATAAAAAAGCCAAACAACCCCACAAAAATAGCAGCCGTTTCAAGGGTGTTTTCAAGTACCGGGAAATAATTGTTGTCAAGGGTGGATTCATATACCTGAACGCCCAAACCTAAAATCAACAATATGAGGGGAAAATAACTTCTGTAACGGAATAGAAAATCGCCCTGTTGTTTTAATTCTTCCTGTAATGCCATGGTAGTTCAATTTATCTTCACTGTTTTTACTGTACTGTTTAAAAGAGAACAGCCTATTTTACCGGGTGGTAAAAATAGCACATATTCAGCACAGCACCAAAACAGAGCTATAAAATGCTTGCAAACAAATGAGTTTACCATAAATTTATGCAATCCCAAGTTTCGTTTATTATTGATTAATATTTTATATTCTAACTCTGCCCTAAAGGGCGGAATAAAGGGTGGCTAAAGCCTTAACCCCCGCCCTGAAGGACGGGGTAATTGGGCTGAAGCCCTGATTGTAGCTCTAAAGAGCAATTTTTTGGCTAAATTTTTGATTCTTCAATTGCTCTGTCCTCAATTACTCTGTCCTTTATGGCAGAGCTAATTGAGTGCCCCGAAAAAAATCTCAGGGCTTTAGCCCTTTTATTACTCTTAGTCATTGTATTTTTCAAATCCATATTTTTCAATAAATACACCCCAAATTTGAGGTAATGTTTTTATTCATCTTTCACACATCTGACATACAGCCCCATTTTTTTATCGTAACTGCTCCTGTAAACAGTTCTGAAGTTGTATTCAATGACACGTATCATGCTGCTACTGCTCGTGCTAACCGTAGCGCTCCACCAGTTGCCGAGGTAAACTTTATTTTCAAAAGTGGTGTTGGTCGCACGATTTCCACCGGGAAGGGCATCAAAACCACTGAGGCCAATATGATCACTACCTCTTAAAGCACCATAGGGCCATAAGTTTGAATCTTTAGCTAAGCTGCTACCTTCATTTTCACCACGCCTTCCGGTATCATCAGCATCCGTTTGAGACATCCCCATGGTCATTTCCAGTTCTTTCCATTCAGCATCGCTGGGCAGATGCCAGCCATTCGGGCACACCCCCTGCACACCGCTTGGGTTAACATCACTGCTTGAAGCTCCTGCCATGGCAGCGTTATAATTATATAATACCCCATAGGTGCTGTAATTGTCTGTCGCTTTAGCAGCAGTAACATCGGTGCCATCATAGCCATATACATAATAATACGGGCTTGAGGAACCACCGGATCCGGGTGCCGACACTTCGGGCAAATATTTCAGGCTTTCAGACATCCATTCCTGATCTCCCAGTCTTACGGTCTCATAAGTTGTGCCATCACGCTGGTCAGTGAATGATCCTGTAACCGGCTCTGTCACTTCAATGTAATCTGTTTTGGTCTCGGTATCAGACCCATCATCGTTGCTTACTGACAATTCTACGGTATATGTACCGATACTGAGATAAATATGGGATGGATTTTGCTCTGTGGAGGTTTCACCATCACCAAAATCCCAGCTCCAACTGGTGGGATCATTTGTTGATTCGTCAGTAAAAGTAACAGCCACACCGGTTCCCACACTAATTGACAATGTTGAAAACGCCGCAGAGGGTGCAGGATTTTCTTCCCCTCCTGTTACAATGGTAATCGTAATGTTATCAGAAGCCTCATCGCCTTCATCATCAATAGCTGTGGCTTCGATGGTGTGACTGCCTTCAGCGACACCACCTGTGTTCCAGGAATATGAATACGGACTTCCGGATGCAGTGCCAATGTTTTCATCATCCATGTAAAAGCGCACTTCTTTTAAATTTTCATCAGGATCTTCTGCTTCAACAGATATGGTCACCACATCTCCCTGCGTGATTTCCTGGTTATCATCCGGGGAAATTATTTCACAAGTGGGAGCTGAATTTTTTTCGCAGCCAAACAATACCGCCATCAAGGCAATCGACAAAAATGTGAATGATCTTTTCATGTGTTTTTTTTTTGATTTCAGTTCATATTAAAGTTGTTTTGATAGTTATTGCATCCCACAGGCCTCCCTCCTACTTCCCGCCATTTAGTCCCTGTAGGACTTAAGATGCCAGGCAGGAAATGCTCAATTTCTCACACACCGTACGGACATACCATACTTTTTATTTTCACTGTTCCTGTAAACGGTTATTCTATCGTATTGAATAAGCCGCAGCATTGCATTGCTTGGACTATAGTTTGTACTGCTCCATTGGTATCCCATATAGGCATCATTAACGTAGTAAACTCCATCATTATTACGATTACCACCGGGCACGACATCAAAACCACTGCTACCAAAGTCAGGATCTCCGCTTAAAGATCCCATAGGCCATAAGCCGGTTCCTGCCAGCTTAGCGGCTTCGTTGGCACCCCGGTACCCTGTGGCATCGGCATCCGCCTCCGACATGCCCACGAACATTTCCAGTGCTTTCCAGTCTTCATCCGTGGGTACACGCCATCCTTCCGGGCATAAATTTCCTGTATTCACTGCGTACCAATTGTACAGTGCGCCATAATTTTGAGCATTTGCTGAGCTATCATTATTATACCAGCAATAAGCAGGTGTAGAGAGGCCAGCCCAGGTGCCGGCATCTTCAACCTTAGGTATATCCGTACAATCATTATAGGTTGTGGATTTCAGGTTTTGAGCAAACCAATACTGATCACCAAATTTCAGAATGTCATACACATTGCCATCGCAATCCACAACGGTATCTTTACCAGCGTTGTATTCCAACTCAAATATCCTATTTTCCAGTGCGTCAACATAAGATTTGGTGACAGCGTCCTGATCATCTGTGGGGTCTTCAATGTTTTTTATTTGCATGGCACCTCCATCGTTGTTGAAAGAAAGCACATCAGACAGGTTTTGTGTTTCGGTATCCAATTTGCTGTTCCAGCTTGCTGTATCTGCCACTGTGATTCCTGCTGCGAGTGAAGTTCCGAACACGGGATCAGATTCCGATTCCAAGTAAGAACCAAAATCACTGATTTGGTTCTCGATTATGGATATACCGGAGGATTTATCCCAGGCTGAAAAAAACGGGTCAGACTCACTGTCAAGTTTATTGTTCCAGTTGGCAGTATCTGTGTTGGTAATCCCTGAAGCTACCGATGCATCATAAACGGGATCAGATTCTGACTCAATGTATGTACCAAAATCACTGATCTGGCTTGTTGTAATTAAAATTCCGGTGGATTTATCCCATCCTAAAAACAAAGGGTCTGATTCACTGTCGAGTTTGTTGTTCCAGGTAGCAATATCGAAAGCAGTGATTCCTGCAGCATCAGATGCCCCAAAAACAGGGTCAGTTTCGTTTTCCAGGTATGAACCAAAATCAGCGATCTGAGATTCGGTAATGGATATCCCGTCGGATTTATCCCAGCTTGAAAAAACAGGATCTGACTCACTGTCGAGTTTGTTGTCCCAGCTATTGACATCTGCAAAGTTTATCCCTGCTGCCACGGAAGAACTATAAATCGGATCAGATTCAGATTCCAAATAACTTCCAAAATCCAGGATTTGATTTTCCATAATGGATATCCCGCTGGTTTTATCCCATGATGTAAACACAGGGTCAGTTTCTGTAAATCCTCCCGAAACAGTTTCGGCTGTGGTAGCATACATAGCATACGGCACACTCAGTATTTGGCTGGTCCCTGTAATGGTATAATTCGTACCTCCCTGCGGATCTGTTTCCGTTTTAATAAAATAGGGGCCATCCGACCAATCAATGGCAGAAAAATCATCTCCGCCAGTGCCTTCACCAATTTTAATGCTTACCAAACCGTTTGCATTGGTTACAGTAGCCTGTGTTTCTGTATAAGCCGATGCTCCACTTGCAGAGCCCTGTAAAATACTGATTTGCATACCAACACTTTGATTGGTTATTAGATCACCATTAGCGTCTCTAACCACAGCCTGGTAGCTAATTTTTGCGGGCGACTGAGCGCCTGCTTGAAAAGGGAAAACAACAGTTTCCAACACCAATAGAACACCTAAAAATGCATAAAATCCTTTCATAACATGAGGTTTTTTGTACGTTATACCAAATTATAAAAGTAATGATTTTTTTTGATACGCCAAAAAATTTATAGGGGTAGGTATTTTGCGCCCGGGAGGAGGCGGATATCCTCAGGTAACGGGGCATGCAGGAGAAGCCGTTTCGGCATAGCGACCGGAGGGAGCTCATAACCGGAACGTGCGCCTCCCATGCACCGGTCCTGAGATAGAAGCCGGATACCGAATTGGCGCCCTCATAAACATCATCAGCATTCTTGTTTACATCATGGCATAGGATATTTTTTAAGGGGACTTCTAATAATTCTTTCGCATAGTCTCTGTGGTAATTAGTCACCAACAAGATTATCTAATACCCGTTTTATAAGTTTTTTCACCACCGGGTGATAATCTTTGCTGGATTGTTTGTTGTACCTGTTGGCGATAATGGCACACACGGTGAGTGCATTGTGTCCAAGCATACGTGCCAGACCGTAAACCGCAGAACTTTCCATTTCATAATTGGTGATTTTCAGGCCATCGTATTGAAAAGAGCGCATTTTTTCATTCAGTTCAGGCACACGCAAAGGCAAACGCAACACACGCCCCTGTGGTCCGTAAAAACCATTGGATGATATTGTAATTCCTGCCTTCAGTCCTTTTCCGATTTTTGCTTTCAATGCATCGGATGCTTTAACAAAATAAGGCGTATTCAACAACGCATCCCAATTCACATGCTGCTTAAATGCTGCTTCGGCATCCAGCAGGGAAACCGAATCACGGCCGGCGTAAAAATTCAGCATGCCATCAAAACCAACCGCGATATCACTCAAGACATAGCTGTCAACAGGAATATCTTCCTGCAAAGCACCGCTTGTCCCGATGCGGATTAGATTCAGGCTGCGATGTGATTTCTTTTTTACACGCTTATCCAAATCTATATTAGCCAAGGCATCAAGCTCATTGACAACAATATCTATGTTATCAGTTCCGATCCCGGAAGATATGCATGTTATTCTTTTCCCCTTGTAGGTACCTGTGTGTGTAGCGAATTCGCGATTATGCACTTTATGATGTATTTCATCAAAAAATGATGACACCACTTCCACTCTGCCGGGATCACCAACCAGAATAATGTCATCTGCAATTTGTTCCGGCTTAAGCTTTATGTGATATATGCTACCATCCGGGTTCAGTATCAGTTCAGAAGATAATATTTTTTCCATATCAGAAATTGTTTTACTTTTGTGTTATAATTGATGGACAAAAATCAAAAGTACAAAAAATATTATATGGATACAATAATTGATTCCATTTTAGTGCCTGTAGATTTTCGTGAACAATCCATGATTGCACTGAAACAATCTTATAATATTGCAAAACTTGTCAATGCACGGATCATTCTGCTGCATGTAATTACCGGCCATATTTCAAAAAACAATGAATCCGGTTTTAATGATGATTTGGACAGCCTGACAGATAAATTAAATGACATGTCTCAGGAGGTAACAGAACAATCAGGTGTACCATGCACTTTTCACATTAAAAATGGTCGCATCGTATCATCCATACTGGAAATAGCCCGGAACATCAATGCCCGTTTTATTTTTATCGGGACACGGAAAATGACCATCGGGCCTATAACCATGCGGATTATAAAAGAAGCGCCCTGCCCCGTTTTCAGCATTAAAGGCAAACATCACCGGCATGGTTGCCATCGTATTATATTACCGCTGGACCTGACAAAAACCACCACAAAGAAACTGGATATGACAAAAAAACTGGCATCGTATTTCAATTCCAACGTCAATGTTGTATCTGCCTCAGCTCCAACGAAAGAATTCAAACTTACCAGATTAAGGCTTTTGCTTGAACAAGTTAAGGATTTCTTTGTTAATCATAACATACAATGTTCAATTAAACTACTAAAAACAAACAATAAAATTGATGACATAGCAAATGGTCTGATGGATTATGCTGACGATGTTAAAGGAGACCTGATTATAATTATGATACAGCAGGAAAATCCCTTGAAGCAAAAATTTATGGGCTCTTTGGCCAGAAAAATCATTATGGGATCAAACATTCCCGTACTTTGTGTTAAACCAAATTCAACTTATAATCAATAAAAAAGGAAACATTATGAAACAGAATCAAAAGAAATTATTAATCGGACTGGGTGTAGTTGTGGTTTTGCTGCTGATTTTTGGCAACTCTATGTTTAAAATCGTGGATGCCGGTGAGCGCGGTGTTATTTTCAGACCTTTTGGCGGTGGTCTTGACACCACCCGGGTGTATGGCGAAGGATTTCATGTTTTTGCTCCATGGAATAAATTTACCGTGTACAATATTAAAGAAAGGACAGCTGAAGAAACTATGGATGTGCTTGATGAAAACGGATTGTCCATCAACGTAGATGTCACCGTAAGGTATTTTCCAACCTACAAAAAATTGACATTTCTGCACCAAAATTTTGGTCAGGATTTTAAAAATCAATTGGTAGTACCCGAAGTAAGGTCCACCGTCAGGCAGGTGATGGGACGATACACGGCAGAAGAAATTTATTCAAAAAAACGAGCACAGGTAGAAAATGAAATCATCCAGGAAGCCACAGATAAACTGGGAGACAATTACATTACTACCAAGGCTGTGCTTATCAGGTCAATCAACCTGCCCCCTCAAATTAAAAATGCCATAGAAATGAAACTTAGTCAAGAGCAGGAATCCCTGGCCTATGAGTTTAAACTCCAAAAAGAACAAAAAGAAGCCGAACGTAAACGCATTGAGGCAGAAGGTGAAGCCAGGGCCAACAATATTATTAACCGCTCACTGACACCAAACTTGCTAAAAATGCGCGGCATAGAAACAACACTTAAACTCTCGCAAAGCAAAAATGCAAAAATTGTGGTCATTGGCGGAGATGATGGGCTTCCGCTTATCCTGAATCAGTAAAACATTTTACATACAATGTAATAGATGCCGGTGTGCTACCGGCATTTTTTTTATTGATAATTCTATGTTCAATACATATTACACTATTATGTCTATAAATGGCATCATGCTGAAATACAGACTGTTCAATAATAAAATAAAAATAAATATCTATAATATTGTATTGATTGAACGCAAATTGGTTTTACAACATTTTCTTTATCCAGTATTTTTTTTAATATTGTAACAAAATCAATACAGGTTTAATTATGAAAAATTTACCACTTAGTAAAGACTATATCAACGGATTTGCAAAAAAATTCGGTTTACGTGATTTAGGAAAAGCTACCATCCGTGAAATTGTTGGCATGGTTAATTTCATTCAGCAGGATTCAGGGGTCCCTTTTTTCCGCATGGAAATGGGTGTTCCCGGCCTCAACCCTCCGGAAGTTGGTGTCAACGCTGAAATAGAAGCCCTGAAAAAAGGGGTCGCCTCCGATTATCCCATGGTTGACGGGATAAAACCCCTCAAGGAAGAAGCATCTAAATTCATCAAAAATTTTATGAACACCGACATCAGCCCCGAAGGTTGTGTCCCCACCGTTGGTTCTATGCAGGGCGGATACGCCAGTTTCTTACTCTGCAACAACCTGGTCCCGGGAAAAGATACAGCCCTGTTCATAGACCCCGGATTTCCCGTTCAGAAACAACAATTCAAGGTACTGAATCAAAAATATGAAAGTTTTGACGTATATAATTTCAGGGGTAAAAAATTACATGACAAACTTGAATCGTACCTGAAAAACGGAAACATCAACAGCATCATTTATTCCAATCCCAACAACCCCACATGGATATGTTTTACCGATGAAGAATTGAAAATTATCGGTGAATTGGCAAATAAATACGATGTGATTGTAATTGAGGACCTCGCCTATGTTGCCATGGATTTCCGTGTGGATATGTCAAAACCGGGTGAGCCGCCTTATCAGCCAAGCGTATCAAAATACACAGACAATTACATTTTGCTGATTTCAAGCTCCAAAGCATTTAGTTATGCAGGTCAAAGGCTTGCTGTCACTGCTATATCAGACAAAATATATCACAGAAAATACGATACATTACAGGACCGCTTTGGCGCCGATGAATTTGGATATACTTTTGTGTTGCGTATTATTTATTCCTTGTCATCGGGAGTATCACATTCAGCCCAATACGCTCTAACAGCTATGTTTAAAGCTGCAAATGAAGGCGAATTTAATTTTGTAAAATCCGTAAAAGAATACGGTAAACGAGCATCCATTATGAAAAAAATGTTTACCGAAGCCGGGTTTGATATTGTATATGACACGGATATTGACAAACCCATTGCCGATGGATTTTATTTTACCATTTCTTATCCTGGCATGAGCGGCGGGGAATTGCTTGAAGCGCTCATGCAGGTGGGAATATCAGCTATAGCCCTTGACAATACCGGCTCTGACCGCAGCGAAGGATTGCGTGCCTGTGTATCTCAAATCGGACTTGATAAAATGGATGCCTTGCAGGAACGCATAAACCTTTTTAAAAACATCAACCAACAGTAAGAAATGAATGAACAGATAAGCATTGATAGTGAAATAAAATGGTTGAATCATTACGTTGAAGAGTTTTTCCGCCCTGATGATGATTTTTACAATCAAAACATTCAACTGAAACATAAACACAGTTTGCTGGTATGTAAACACATCATCAACCTCGCTGAAGACATGAACCTGTCGCAGTATCAAACAACCCTGGCAGGGATTATCGGGTTGTACCATGATGTTGGCAGGTTCAGGCAATACCGTGATTACAACACATTTTCAGATAAAGATTCGGTATATCATGGCGATTTGGGCATTGAAGTGCTGAAAGACATTGACAAACTGGAAAACTTTACCCCCGGTGAACAACAAATCATCATTGCCAGCATCCACAATCACGGGTTACCCAAAATTGAAGAAAATTTAGACGAACAAACCATGATATTTGCCAAAATGATTCGTGACGCTGATAAAATGGATATTTTCCGTATCGTGGATGACTATTACCATGACATGCTCAAAGGCAAACGCAATGTCAGCCTTGAATTGGGTCTAAAAAATGAAGATAACATCAGCAAAAAAGTACTGGATGCGTTTTATAGTGAATCCATTGTCTATAAATCCGACATGCACTATCTCAACGATTTTAAAATTCTGCAAATAGCCTGGATTTACGATTTGAATTTCACATACACCCGTCACTACATTTTACATTCCGGTCATCTTGAAAGCATCATCAAAAGCATTTCCGTTCAGGATATTCAGAAAGACATCAAAACAAAAGCCCTGGATTATCTGACAAGGGAAAGTCATTCATGAATTTCAAGGTCAGAACAACTGACCTAAGAAAAGCAGTATTTTCTATAATGGCGTGACAAATAGGAAGTTGATAAATTTTACTATTTTTGTACACGGATTCTAAAATGATACCAATATGCCACAAACGCTACTTCCATTTTTTCCAGAAGATATAGAATTAATCAATAATTATGTTGGAGTTCAAAAGAAAGCAGGGATCGTTTATTACTTCAATGGGGCTATGCCTGTTTTTCAACATCCCGAAAACGATTATGCAAGTTTTCGATTGTTTACAAGTCAATTAGTGGTTAATGGCAATGTATCCCAAATGGAGATAGTCAGAGCATTTAATGTTAGTCCAATAAGTGTGAAGCGCTGGGTTAAAAAATATCGTGAAAAAGGCGCAGAGGCTTTTTTTTATTCAAGAAGGAACACAAACCTCGAGTACTGACCCCCGAAGTCATTTCAAAAATACATTATTATTTAGAACTAAATAACAACGTAGATCAGGTATGCGACTTACTGGGCTTAAAGGTTGATACGGTCAAACGGGCTATAAAAGATGGCCGGATATTAATCCCTAAAAAAGAGCACAATCAAACATTAGGCTTGACAAAAAGCGAAAGAAGCATTATTGACAATGACCAGGCAATGGGCAAAGCCTGTTGCAATACAATAGAAAGGGTATTGTCAATAAAAACCGGTACAAGTTGTCCAATAACGTTCAATAACCAAACAGACTTGCAACATGCAGGTTTTTTGATTGCTATCCCGGCATTAATAATCCAGGGTTTATTGAGGTATGAAAATGAATTTACACTTGAAAGCAAATATTATCCAACAAGCAGTATTTTTCTATCTTTGGCTATATTGTCATTATTACGGATAAAAACATTATCAGGGGCAGGCAGTTTGCCGGCAGGTGAACTTGGCAAAATAATCGGGTTAGACAGGATCCCCGAAGTAAAAACATTAAGGACACGTATAGCTGAGTTTTCTAAAAATACGGATATTGATAGATGGCGATTAAAATTAAGCAGGGACTGGATGGCAGACACCCCTGAACTAAGTGCCGTTTTATATATTGACGGACATATTAAATTATATTATGGGGAACAGACAGCCCCGCCCAAACGGTTTGTCAGCAGGATGCGCCTATGCCTGAGTGGCACAACAGATTATTGGGTAAATGATGCAATAGGACAACCATTTTTTGTTGTCAATAAAACGATTAGTTCAGGTTTGATAGCATCAATCAAAGAAGACTTGTTGGACAGGTTTGACAGGGATGTGCCCAACCAGCCAAGCCAGGAAGAATTGGCAAAAGACAAATTCAGGAGCCGGTACATGCTTGTATTTTACAGGGAAGGATACAGTCCTGACTTTTTCTATGACCTATGGAAAGAACGCGTTTCAATAGCCACATATAAAAAACATGTGACAAATAAATGGGACGATGCAGAATTTGCAGAATATATGGGAAAGTTACCCTTTGGAAATGAAAAAACAATTGAACTGGCAGAAAGAGGAATTTTGTTATAAAACAAAGGCAGTGAGAAAAAAATATGGGCAAGGGAAATACGAAAGAAGTCCAAAAGTGGGCATCAAACTTCAATTATAACCACCAATTTCACCCTATCAATAATCATGATTGGTTTGTATATGTTTGCCCGGTGGTCGCAGGAAAACTTTTTTAAATATATGATGCAAGAATTTGGTATAGATACACTTGTGAGCTATATAAAAGAAAAAATTAGTGATACTTCTGTTCTTGTCAATCCTCAATATAGAGCATTAGAAAACCTACGAAAAAAAACTCACTTCAAAATTAAATACGGTTAAAGCAAAATTTTCATCTTTAGTATTGGCAAATACGCCAATAGATAGAAAAGAAGAAAATGGAAAAATACCTCTTAAAAAAGGAAGCTTTAAAAACAGAAATCGAACAAAGAGAAAGAGAAATAGAACAAATAAAAGCGAAAAAGAAAGTAATTCCACGGAAAATAGCGTACTCGGAACTTCCTGAAGTTGAAAAATTTGACAATGTTATAAATAAAAGGAAGCACTTTTTAGACACTATTAAAATAATAGCTTACAGGGCTGAAACAGCACTGTCAAATATTATAAAACAATACATGTCTCATGAAGATGAATCAAGATTATTGTTAAAACAAATATATAAAACAGATACCAATATAAAAGTTGATCAAGAAAACAAAAGACTTGTGGTAGAAATACATCGTTTAGCTTACCGGAAAGATGATAAAAATTTAGAAAAATTATGTCAGTCAATGAATGAAACCCAATTACAATTTCCAGACACAAATCTTACATTATTCTATAAATTGGTATCATCTTAAATCCGTCTAAGTCAGTTGTTCTGTATATCCTCCCTGATAAATAATTGCTAAAGTATCTTTGATACAGAAATCCCATCAACAAAAACACAACACCCAGAACCAACAAAAAGGGAGCAAACTCCATCAACCTGGCCTGTTTATTAAACAGTTCAAACGAAAAATCTTCAAATTTAGACGGGGGCACAAGCCTTGAAATCAGTAACATCACAAAATATACCAGTGTGTATATACCGCCGTAAACAACAAATATGCCACCGTATATCCATGCGGGAATCCGTATCATGTTGTGGGCATTTTTTTCCCGCCGTGGCAATTCAGATACATTGATTTTTTTCATTTGTTTAGCTTTTAGTTAGTACAATAAACCCTTCATCACTGATGATGAACAAATTAGGATCAACAAATTTAATGTTTTTTATGATATGGGCAAATCCCCGCTGGGTTTTATTCTCAATAACTACCTGTCAGATCATCCATTATGTACCTCCTACAACATCAACATGCTTTCACAATTGTAATAATCGAAGACCTAACATGCAAACACCTGTCAGGTCACCAATTATGGGGATGTTACAACATTAGCATGCCGTAATACCTGACATAATGGAAGACCTGACAGGTGTTTGAGGATAAAAACCAGCGGGGTCGGTCTCCGCCTTCTATCTGCCATGCGGCGCTGTTGGTTTTGTACTCCCGGCAGACAGGAGTTCATTCCAATCACTCTGCTGCCGGCACAAAAACCAAACAGCCCCGCATAGCAGGATATCCGGCTACGCCCTTTTGCGTATATCCTCCCATCAAACCCCCAGCTGTCGCAGACAGCCCATCCGTGTCAATCCGTCAAATCTGCGTCATCAGCGTTCCAAAATCTGTCGCAGACAGCAAATCCGTGTAAATCCGTCAAATCCGCGTCATCAGCGTTCCAAAATCTGTCGCAGACAGGGAAACGTAAAAAAAGCAGATTTTTTTTTCATCGTATTGTTTTTTTGATTAATTTACTGCCGTATTTTTGATTATATTTTAATCATTATGGAAAGAAATGTGGTACATATGGATCTGGATTCGTTTTTTGTGTCGGTGGAACGGCTCAAAAACAGCCGATTAAACAACATGCCCGTCATCATTGGCGGCACTTCAGACCGCGGCGTGGTGTCTTCGTGCAGCTACGAAGCCCGCAAATTTGGTGTGCACTCGGCCATGCCAGCAAAAATGGCGCATCAACTTTGCCCGGATGCAGCATTCATCAAAGGCGATATGGACAGCTACACCAAGTACTCCCGCTTAGTGACAGACATCATTGCCAGCGAAGCCCCTGCCTACGAAAAGGCTAGCATAGACGAACATTATCTGGACATCACAGGCATGGACAAATTCTTTGGCAGCTTGAAATGGACCAGCAAGCTGCGGCAGAAAATCACCCGGGAAAGCGGATTGCCTATCAGTTTTGGGCTGTCGGTGAACAAAACCGTATCCAAAATGGCCACCAACGAAGCCAAACCCAACGGTCAACTGATGGTGGAATCCCCCAAAGTGCGGCCCTTTCTGAATCCGCTGCCCATACAGAAAATTCCCATGCTGGGGACAAAAACATTTCAGACTCTGCGCGCCATGGGCATTGCCGACATCCGCACGCTGAGCAACATTCCGCCCGAGATGCTGATCAACCTGATGGGCAAAAGCGGCAAGCTGCTGTGGGAACGTGCCAACGGCATTGACAACACCCCGGTGCAGCAGTATTCCGAGCGAAAAACCATCGGCACAGAGCACACCTTTGACGCCGACAGCATGGACATTGCTGCCATCCACGATTTACTGAGTAGCATGGTGGAAAAGCTGGCCTTTAAAATCCGCAAAGACCACTGGCTGACTTCCACCGTGACGGTAAAAATACGCTATGCCAATTTCGACACACACAGCATGCAGCGACGCATTGCCTACACCTCGTTTGACCACGAGTTAATGGCTGTTGCTCACGAATTGTTTGACAAACTCTACACCCGCCGCATGCGGCTCCGGCTGGTGGGCATTAAGTTCAGCGGACTGGTTCACGGGGTACAACAACTTCGTCTGTTTGAAGCAAAACCCGAAATGGCAAAACTGTACATGGCCATGGACGACATCCGCAAACGCTTTGGAAAGAAGGCGATACGTAGGGCCATAGGTTTTCATTAAGTAGAGATGATATTCCCGCAGCCCGGCGGAGGCGGATTAGCTGCCGGACGGAAATGGCTTGTGAGTGCGCAGAGCAAAGAGCGACCGGAGGAAGCTCCTTTGTCCTGCCTGCACGAACAGCCAGAGACGCCCGGCACTAGCAGCCGAAGACGGTTAAGCTGCCCAAAAAATAAAACACAAAACACGGAACCCGAAACCCGGAACACCCAATGTACCTCAACACCCACACATATTACAGCCTCCGCTACGGCACGATGAGCCCCGAACAGCTTGTCAGGGCAGCAAAAGCGCATGACGTTGACCAACTGGTGCTCACCGACATCAACAACAGCACGGGGATGCCGGATTTTGTGCGCATCTGCCGGGATGAGGGCATGAAAGCCATTGGCGGGATTGATTTTCGCAACGGAGACAAGCAGGAATACCTGGGCATCGCGCGCAACCGGGAAGGCATGAGGGAACTGAACGAATTTCTGACCGAACACCTGCAAACCAAAACCGCCATCGGGGAAGCGCCGGAATTTTCACATGCTTTTGTGGTGTATCCAAGCAATAATGTGCCGGACCGGCCGCTGAAACCGCACGAACTGATTGGCATACGGCCGCGGGAGGTGCGTCGCCTGATTAATTCGCCCCTGCTGGAACAAAAGCACAAACTAATGATGCTGCACGCGGTGAGTTTTACCAACAAATCCGAATACGCCATGCATTGCCATCTACGGGCGGTGAATCACAACATCCTGTATTCGCAGCTCAAGCCGGAAATGTGCGGCAGGAAAGAAGACCATCCGGTGCATCCTAAAAAACTGCGGGAAGTCTATAGCGGCTACGATTTCATTGTGCGCAACACCCTGGATGTGCTGGGGCAGTGTCATCTAAATTACGATTTGAACAACATCAAAAACAAGGCTGTGTTTTCGGTTAGTCGCCGCGACGACCGCAACCTGCTGCACAAGCTGGCTTATGACGGGCTTTCGTACCGCTACCCCAAAGCCGGCCCCGCCATCCGCAAGCGCTTAGAACACGAGCTGGACATCATTGACAAAATGGGTTTTGCCTCTTATTTTCTGATTACCTGGGACATTGTGCGCTACTCCATGTCGCGGGGATTTTACCACGTGGGGCGTGGCAGCGGCGCCAACAGCCTGGTGGCTTATTGCCTGAAAATCACCGATGTTGACCCCATAGAGCTGGATTTGTATTTCGAGCGATTTCTGAACCCCCGCCGCAGCACCCCGCCGGATTTTGACATTGACTATTCCTGGAAAGAGCGGGACGAGGTGACCGATTACATTTTCAAGCGTTACGGCGCGCGACACACAGCCCTGCTCGGCACCATCAACACCTTCAAAAGCCGCTCGGTGCTACGTGAGCTGGCCAAAGTGCAGGGACTGCCCAAAGCAGAAATCGATGCCCTCGCCGACAATCCGCGCAAGTACCAGAACAAGGACAGCCTGCACCGCGGCATTGTGAATATGGCGGCACGTCTCGCGGATTTCCCCAACCTGCGCAGCATACATGCCGGAGGCATACTCATTAGCGAAGAGCCCCTCACCTACTACACCGCGCTGGATATGCCTCCCAAAGGGTTCCCCACCACGCAGTGGGACATGTACGTGGCCGAAAAGCTGGGCTACGAAAAGCTGGACATCCTTAGTCAGCGGGGCATCGGGCATGTGAAAGAAGCCGCAGAAATTGTGGAGGAAACCCGTGGCCACAAAATTGACGTGCACGATATCAAGCGATTTAAGCAGGACAAGCTGGTGCAGAAACGCCTGTACCAGGGCGAAACCATCGGCTGTTTTTACATTGAAAGTCCGGCCATGCGTGGACTGCTGTCCAAGCTGCGCTGCAGCGACTACACCACCCTTGTGGCTGCCAGCTCCATCATCCGTCCCGGGGTATCACGCTCGGGCATGATGAAAGAATACATCAAGCGGTTTCATAACCCGCAGGGCTTTGAATACCTGCACCCGGTGATGAAAGAGCAGCTTGCCGAGACTTACGGCGTGATGGTATATCAGGAAGATGTGCTGAAAGTCTGCCACCACTTTGCCGGTCTTGACCTGGCCGATGCCGACATTTTGCGGCGGGCCATAAGCGGAAAATCACGTTCACGTAAAGAATTTGACAACATTGTGAAAAAATTTTTCAGCAACTGCCGGAAATTTGGCTATCCAGAGAACATCACGCAGGAAGTGTGGCGTCAGGTGCAGTCGTTTGCCGGATACGCCTTTTCCAAAGCCCACTCGGCCTCCTATGCGGTGGAAAGCTTTCAGAGCCTATACCTGAAAGCCTATTACCCGCTGGAATTCATGGTGGCGGTAATCAACAACTTTGGTGGATTTTACCGCTCCTGGGTGTATTTCAACGAGGTTAGACGGCTGGGAGGCAACCTTCAACCACCCTGTGTCAACCGTAGCCGCCGGAAAACACGCCTGATTGGCGGGAAGATTTACATTGGCTTTGTGCATGTGGAAAAGCTGGAGCGCAAACTTTCGCAGCAGGTAGTGGAAGAGCGGGAAGCCCATGGCGAGTACCGGGATTTGTTTGATTTCATGCAACGCGTACCGGCCGGGCAAGAGCAGATGCACCTGCTGATTCGCGTGGGCGCTTTTCGTTTTACCGGCAAGAAAAAAGCGGCGCTTCTGTGGGAATTGCACGGCTACACACCCGGCAAGAAACGGCCTGTGACTGTTGGCAACACCCTCTTTGAGACGGAAAAACGGCAGTATGAGCTTCCGCCCCTGAAAAGCAGCAAGCTGGATGATGCCTGGGATGAACTGGAACTGCTGGGCTTTCCGGTAAGCCTGAGTTGGTTTGACATGCTGGAGGAAAATCACGATTCGGGCATACGAGCCGGAAACCTGCGCGCTTATACCGGCAAGCGCATTACCATTGAGGCCATGTACGTCACGGTAAAATACGTCAAGACAGTAAAAAACGAGTTGATGCATTTTGCAACCTGGACTGACCGCGACGGCCATTATTTTGACAGCGTGCATTTCCCGGATTCACTGAAAAGCTCCCCTTTCCGCGGCCATGGCGTTTACCGCCTGTGGGGCAAGGTGGTGGAAGAATTCGGCCATCCATCGGTAGAAGTTGACAGGATGGAAAAGCTGGCTGTGCGGGGGCGATATGAGGAGTAGCGGCTATAAAAGCCAAGCATCAATATGAAGGGAATTAGAAATGAATCTAAGTTAACCAGTTTTATACTAACACCAAAATATGGATTAAAGTAACAAATGATTCGTGAGTTTAGATTTTTTTATAAAAAAATCTAAACTTTTTGAAATTGAAATAAATATTAGTACTTTAGCAGGTAGAAATATAAAATTTCAGGAGCTTTTGTCACCAAATTACCTACAGTTACAGGCAATCAAGGTACACAGCAAAAAAATGTTCAACAAGAAAATTATATTATAACTAAAAATTTTAAAATAAAATGAAGAATATTATATTTGGATTAATTATCAGTGTAATTGCAATCAGTTGCACAACACAAGAAAAAGTTGTTCAAATTGACAAAGAGGTTGAAGAAATCCAGGAGGAAGAGCAGGTATTAAAAAGAAAGGTTGCCATAGGTCGTTTTTCTAATGAAACACAATATGCAAAAGGCATATTTTATGAAAAAGAAAATGATCCCATTGCAAAACAAGCTGCAGATATTTTATCTACCAAACTTGCATCCAGTGATAAATTTATATTACTAGAAAGACAAGATATGGATAAAATAGAAGAAGAATTAAAACTTGCTGGTAATGAAGGATTACAAAAAGTAGGAGCAGATTTCTTAATTATTGGTTCTGTAACTGAGTATGGAAGAAAAAATGTTGGAGACGTTAATCTGTTTTCCAGAAGTAAAACTCAAACTGTATATGCAGGTGTCAGTATCAGATTGGTTGATGTTTCAACAGGTCAAATCATTTATTCCGAGGAAGCTAAAGGAGAAGCCGAAACCACTAACCAAACTGTAATGGGACTTGGAGAACGAACAGATTACGATGCCAGTTTGAATGATAAAGCAATTTCGGTTGCAATATCGAAGCTTGTTGAAAATATAATTAATAACTGTATGGAAAAACCATGGAAATCTTATTTTTTATCATATGATGAAAATGGTATAATTATTTCTGGTGGAGAAAGTCAGGGTATTAATGTTGGAGATGTCTTTAAGGTGGTCCAAAAAGGTAAAATGGTAAAAAACCCACAAACAGATATGATGATGGAACTTCCGGGAAAAGAAGTAGGTAAAATTAAAGTTGATTATACAAGTGGGGATAATCCTCAAAATGAATTTTCCATGGTCTCATTTACAGAAGGTAATATTGATAAAGAAAATTTAAGTAACTATTACATTAAAGAAATAATACAATGAAAAAGTTATTAATCATTTTTACAATTGGTTTGTTCTTTTTGTCCGGTTGTACAGGAGTTAAAACCGTTTCTAAAGGACTAGAAAATAAATCTTTTATCGAATTTATTGGAAAACCAGGTAATTACCCGGGTGGTGTGGATGTAACAATTGATGAAACAAAAAATTTCAAAGCAGAAGTACACAAACCTGGGATAAAAAGGCCAAAAGGAAATATATATGCTATTGCTACTGGTAAGCATGTTTTAACTGTTAAATATAATAATGAAATTATATACAATAAACAAATTTTTGTATCATCACAAGAAACTAAACAAATATCATTACCATTACCATGAATAAATTCTGTGCCTTTTTAGTTTTTGTAGTAGTATTTACTTCCTGCACAAGTGAAAAACCATTATATACATGGGGTAACTATGAAAAAACAAGCTATAATTACTTGAAAAAATCTGATGAAACTTCAACGCAAGAGTTGATTGAAACTTATCAGGAAATTTTAGAAACACAAAAAGGAACTAGAAAAACTGTTCCACCTGGCATTTGTGCCGATTATGGTTACTTATTGTTACAGGAAGGGAAAACAAAAGAAGGAAAAAAAATGCTTATGAAAGAAATTGCTCTTTATCCTGAATCTAAAGTATTTATTGACCGAATCTTAAAAATGATAGAAGAATGAAAAAGTTACTATTATATATTATTATTGTCATACTAATCGTACTTTCAAGTTGCTCAACATTGTCAGATGTCCCAAAATCAACTGCTTATAAAAGCATATATGACAATAAACCATTAACAATATTATTAATGCCACCCATTAATAGAAGTACGAATGTTGAAGCTAAAGAATACTTCCATTCAACATTAAACAGCCCATTGGCAAATTCAGGATATTATGTTATTCCTCCATTTTTATCAATGGAAATATTAAAGCAAGAAAGTGCATATGATTCTGAATTATTTTTGAATTCCGAATTGACAAAATTCAGAAAAGTGTTTGGTGCAGACATGGCTTTATTTACCATAATTCATCGATGGGACAAATCTTCATTGGCTGCAAAGGTACACGTCAAAGTTGAGTATATTATAAAATCAACAAAAACAAATGATATTATTTATACACGAAAAGGCGATGTAACCTATGATACATCTGTTAACACAAACACTGGTGGTCTTTTGGGTGCCGTTGTTGACGCGACTGCCTCAGCAATAAATACAGCAGCTACCAAATATGTTGATGTAGCCAGAGCATGCAATACTTATACATTGCAAGATTTGCCAGCAGGTAAATATAGCCCGGATTTTGGAATGGATGGAGAAGAAATGTCCGGGAAAAAAGAATTCAGAGTGACACTTAAGTGACATATAATAATTTATCACTTGTAATTACATATTTCCCCCATATCTTTCCTTATTAGCAGAAATCAGCTTTTGCAATAAAAATTTACCTTTCCGCGGGCAGGATATTTGCCGCGTGTGGGGCAAGGTGGTGGAAGAATTCGGCCATCCATAGGTAGAAGTTGACAGGATGGAAAAGCTGGCTGTGAGGGGGCGGTATGAGGGGTAGCATCGAATTCAATGCCTTTAAAAATGAACTTCAGCAAATATTATATTTTTTGTATGAAAGATAATTTTTGTTAATTTTGTAATGAAATGGCAGACAGAGCATTCATAACGACAAAGGTATTTAAATGGGCAAGGGAATCAGCCAGGATGCCTGAAGAGATTGCTGCATCCAAAGCTTCTGTATCTGTTGATAAACTTAAAGCATGGGAAAATGGCGAAAGTTATCCCACAATCAGGCAGGCTAAAATTTTGGCAAAATCCTATAAACGGCCGTTTGCTTTATTTTTTCTACCGGATATCCCGTCTGATTTTCAACCCCTGCAGGATTTCAGAAAAAAGGCTCAAAGGCACTGAGCATGTCTTCAGTTTTTATCATACGGGAAATTCAGCAAAAACAGACATGGACCCGTGAATTAAAAGAGGAAAACAATGAATCTCCCCCTTCCGTTTATCGGACGGTTTTCAATTCAGGACAATCCCGAAGCAGTAGCAAAAGATATTTTAAAAGGCGGTCCCAATTATTATTTATTGCAATTAAACAGAAACAGCCGTCTGTTTACACAAACTGTTCTTGACGAATACCGTGGCGGGAATATTGAACCCACCGACGCCAGCAATTTGTTAAACATTAAGGTAAATAAATTTCCAAAATTGGAAGCACAGATGTATAGATGAACACGGAAAGCCGAACATATTGTCTGGATGCCAACGTGCTGATACAAGCATGGCAATATTACTATGCTCCAGACATTAGTCCTGACTATTGGAGGATTTTGGAAAAAAAGGGAAACTTTTTATACCGGAAATGGTTTATGAGGAAATAACAAGAACAGAAGATGATTTAAGCAAGTGGATAAAAACCTGTAAAATACCCATTCGCAAAATTGATGGGAATGTCACAAAACACCTTCAGACAATTTATGCTGCAAACTCAAGACATAAATTATTGGTTGACAACACGAAAAAACGCTCATTGGCAGACCCGTGGGTTATTGCGCATGCATTAAATGAAAATGCAGCTACCTATCCTACGATTGTTTTGTTAATCAATAAAGGGAATAATTGTAAACAGTTATATCTAAAGGAATCAAGTACAATTGAAGACATTGACAACCCAAATAATTTCATGGTCTTTAAACCTCAAGAATTCAACAAATTACCATTAAAGATTTTTCCAATTAACTCAGATAAAGATATTCTAAATATATATTATAACAACAAAACAAAAACTAAGTTATCAGATATTATAAAAATACAGGAAGGTCTGCGTATTAAAAAAATGTATGAAAGCGATAATGGTGATTTACATATAGTAAAACAATATCAATTCAGTAAATACAGCGATATAAAACAGGGGATATTTATCAAACATAATTTAATTAATAATGCAGTTTCTATCAGCAGTTCTAGGTTTATTAACTGTCAAAAAAATAAAATATTAATTGCCGAAGATGGTCTAAAAATTGAAGCAACCTTAGATACTTCGAAAAGCTTATGTCAGGGAGGAGTGTATTTTGGAACATTGAAAAACAGTGTTTACAACATAAAAACCATTTTAGGAATTTTAAATTCTAAGATATTAAGTGTTTTATATGAAAATTTATTTTCTGGAATGCACATGGGTGGAGGCTACTTAAGATATAGAAGTGGATATTTAAATGAACTACCATTTCCAGATATAATTAATAATAAAACTGAAAATTTAATCATAGACAAGGTGACGAGTGTTTTAGAATTAAAACAAAAAAACGAATTTGACACCACCACCTTAGAGCAAGAAATTGACCGCCTTGTGTATGAGCTGTATGGCTTAACGGAGGAGGATATTGAGATTGTGGAGGGTAGTGTGAAATAACACCTAATTTTATGAATTGGCAAATATTTCAAAATATCAGTTTATCAGCATTGGCAATAGTTGCCGTGGTTGGTCTATTTATTCTTTATTTTTGACTTTATTTTTTTTGTCTTTTGTCTTTTGTCTTTCAGTGTTCTGTGAACGCTTACATAATTTCTTACCTTTGCCGTATGATTTACCCGGATAATTTTGAAGAGAAAATCGGATTTGATAAACTGAGAGACAAGTTAAATGGGGCGTGCCAAAGTGATGCCACGAAAAGGCTTGTGGATGAA
>JAYENB010000225.1:41126-43849 GCA_034721855.1 Bacteroidota bacterium | reverse complement strand
AACGAAATATCCACCGTAGCCATAATAATCGGTTGTTGCACATTCACCATATATGCCATATTTATCACTCGATGTAATTGTGCTTTTGAAATAGCCACCATGACCATTATCACTTATACCATAAACTCCGTAATTTGTACCTTCAAAATATCCTCCATAATTATTGGTACCATTAAAAGCTTTACCATAAACCCCATAATTATCACCGGCATTTTGAGCACTGCCATAAATTGCATATTTTTTCCCATTGCTGGCAGTAACATCACCATAAATTCCATACTTAGAAAAACTTGCATTATTTTCGTCATTATCATTAACAAAATATGCTCCATAGCTTGAAGTAAGCCCTGTTGCATCTTCATCGAATTTTCCATAAATAGCATACCGTTCTCCTGCAATATATCCAATCCTTCCTGCGCTATACCTACCAGCAACTGCAACATTACCTGATCCAACACCTGAATTTCCATAAATACCGATATGTCTGCTGGTACTACCAATAGCTGTTCCAAAGTAACCAAGATCTCCGAAAGCGTAATCTCCAGTTCCACTGGTGTACGCTCTTACACGAGATGTTGGGCTTGCGGTTTCATATACTTTGGTTAATTCATCAGTATCATCAGCAGGTATTAAATAATCTCCTACATCTGTCCAGTCATTATCATCACCATTGGCATCAAACATTTTTTGCCAATTTACTCCATCATAATAGTAAAAACCCTTACCATTGGTACCGTCGCCATCAGTAGAATAAATTAATAATCCCTCAACAGGTGCTGCAGGTCTATTTCCCCATAACATTCTTGGTATGAGCATTCCTTTTCCTGTCGCTTTAACATCCAGCATGGAAGAGGCATCGGCGTCTGTACCATCGGTATTGATGGCAACGCCCTGGGCTTTGATTTCTTTAGAAGATAATAACACTAATATCAGTGCCAAAGAAAAAATCAATGTGTTTTTTAGCAGATTTGAATTCATTTTTCTTTTATTTAGTTTATTACAAATATACAAAAAATAATTACACAAAATAAAAATTTTAAATGTATTGTTACTAATCATTCATAAAGGGGTCTTTAAATAATGGTTAATAACGGTTAACATCAGTTAAAAACGATTACAAATAAATCATATTTTTCATTGTTTTGAAAAATACCACCTATTTGTAAGGAGTATTCTTTCACATAAGTAACCGATATTAACAGTTGTTAACCGTTATTAACAGAAATTAATACGTCTGATTGATTACTATTTTCCTTATTCTGGTAATTTCATAACCATTTTACTTTAAAACAACCTCTCTCTAAAAATATTACGTATTGGCAGTATCATTTGTTTCAAATTATAATAAATAAACCTGTATATTTGTTGAAAAATGGATGCTATGAATAAAAGGATAATCTCAATGCTTTTTGGTATTGTTGCTTTATTTGCATGTTATAACAGTAATGCACAGGAATTCCGTTCTATACATCAACAGGAATTGGAGTATTATAATTCCCTGGGTTATACTGCAGAGGAATACTATGACATGAATCAACCGGCACAGGTAACGCATGAAAAAATCAGCCGCGAGTGCAACCTGGAAAAGATTGTGTTTGGATGGCATCCCTATTGGTGTAACGGGCTTGAAACCAATTATGACTGGTCTTTGTTATCGGATTTGTCGTTTTTTTCTTTTGAAGTAAATCCCGCTACAGGAACACCTTCCACCACACATGGATGGGAAACATCATCCCTGGTGGATGAAGCCCTGGCAAATGGTGTGCGTGTGAATTTGTGTGTTACCCTGTTTTCTGATCATGCCACTTTGTTTGGAAGTCCTTCGGCACAGGAAACGTTGATAGATACCCTGATATCCTTAGTTCAGCTAAAAAATGCCAATGGCGTGAACATTGATTTTGAAGGGGTGTCATCAAGCCTGAAACCTGAATACACTGATTTTTTGATTGAACTGTGTACACAGATGCACACAGAAATACCGGGCTCACAAGTGAGTGTTTGCACCTACGCTGTGGATTGGGGCGATCTTTTTGACGAAGCAGCCATTGATCCGTATATTGATTTTTATACCATCATGGGATATGGATACTATTACAGTGGCAGTTATGTAGCCGGACCAACAGCACCATTGTACACTTTTAACAGTTTTAATTATAATCTTGCTAAAACGGTTAATTATTATCTATCCCAGGGGGCAAGCAAAGAAAAACTGGTGCTGGGACTTCCTTATTATGGTCACGAATGGGAGACAGAAAGCGGTACCGTTCCTTCGTCCACAATGAGCTCGGTTGGTTCAAAAACTTACAAAACGGTTAAAAACAACACTTCAGGAAATTATTCAGACATACACTGGGAGCCAACCAGTTTTACCCCGTACTATGTGTTTAATGACGGTAACTGGCATCAGTGTTTTTGTGATGATGAGATTAGCCTGGCATACCGTTATGATTTTGTAAACATGATGGGAATAGCCGGTATTGGTATTTGGGCACTTGGTTATGATAACGGTTATACAGCCTTATGGAATTTGCTCAGGGATAAATTTACCGATTGTGAAACTGTACCTTGTTCCGGCACATTCTATGATATGGGTGGTCCGGGTGGTGTATATTACAACAACAGTGATTATACTTTTACCATTGCCCCGACAGGCGCTACGCAAGTCAGCCTTGAATTTCCGAGTTTTGATATCGAAGCCGGTAGCGGTTCGGCATGTGATTATG
>JAYENB010000225.1:20291-41026 GCA_034721855.1 Bacteroidota bacterium | reverse complement strand
CCGGGTGGTGTATATTACAACAACAGTGATTATACTTTTACCATTGCCCCGACAGGCGCTACGCAAGTCAGCCTTGAATTTCCGAGTTTTGATATCGAAGCCGGTAGCGGTTCGGCATGTGATTATGATTACATCGAGATTTTTGATGGGCCTGATGATTCGGCTGAAAGCCTTGGGAAATTTTGCAACACAACAGGAAACCCGGGACTGATAACATCTTCAGGCAATGCCCTTACCATACATTTTCATTCGGATGGGGCTACTGTGAACGAAGGCTTTGAAGCAGCCTGGGATTGTGTGATTGATGATGTTCCACCTGTTACTTCCGTTTCTGCTGATGACTGGCAGGCTGATGATTTTACGGCTTATTTCAGCGACAGCGATAATGATACAGTGAAACACAGGTTTTACCAGGTATTGGATTGGGATGGCAATGAGTGGAGAGCCAATGGGGATTACGGTTATTTCAACGATAATTTTCAATCGGAAATTCATGCTGACTGGACATCTGTTGAGGGTGCCTGGGCAATTGAAAATCAACACCTAGTTCAGTCTGATGAGAGCAGCTCAAACACAAATATGTATGCGTCAGTAGAGCAGGAGGCAGGTGATGTTTACCTGTATCATTTTCAGATGAATATTGATGGTTCAGGAACCAACAGGAGGGCGGGCATGTACTTTTTCTGCAGTGATCCTGAACAATCAGGCCGTGAAAATTCATATATGGTTTATTTGCGGGCAGACCATAATACGGTGCAGATTTATAAATACATTGATAATTCATACAGTACCGGATGGTACACCACAAATGAAGCAACGGTCAATGCTGGACAGTGGTATGATGTTAAAATTTTGTTTAATACCCTTACAGGTCAGATTCAGGTTTTTCAGGATGATGAACTTGTGGCATCAGCGACAGATTCAAGCCCATTTGCTGCCGGTACAGCGATATCATTACGCACAGGGGAATGCCATGTTCAGTATGATGATATTAAAATGTATAAAAACAGGGTTGACACGGCAGTAGTGCTTGTTGGTGATACTAAGGAAGTGAGGTTTCAAAACACAGATGAATATTCACCGGCATGCAGAATAAAATCCATTGTTATGGATGAGTTCGGCAACGTTTCCAGCCCTGCAGGCACAGATGTAAATATTGACTGGACACCACCTGAAAACATTGATGCAGTTAACGATGGCCCGGGAGTGGATATTGATACAACCTACACAGGCACAGAACTTTCTGCCAACTGGACAATGCCGTCAGAACCCAATTCATTCATTGACTTTTATGAATATTGTATCGGGATGTCACCCGGGGCAAATGATGTGGTTGGATGGACAAACAACGGGGAAGATAACCAGATGATACACACAGGTTTAAATCTGATCCCGGATACCACTTATTATATCAGTGTGCGGGCTTTCAATGCATCGGGTTTATCAACACTTTCCCATACCACCAGCAATGGGGTTATGTATTTTGATCCCGGTAGTTTTACGGTGGCTGATTTTACCATTCAACATGCCGATGTGTGCGACGGTGATCCTGTGGAGTTTATTAACCTTTCGCAGAATGCCGATTCATGTTTATGGTTGTTTTCAGGCCAACAGGATACATCTTCAACGGACATTTCCCCTTCAATGGTATTGAATGAAGGTACTTACAGTGTAACGCTTATTGCTTATGGCCAGTTTGAGAACGATACCACAACCCAGGAGATAACAATACAAACCATTGCTTTCCCTGAAGCGGATTTTTACGCATTGGATACCGTGATTGAATTGCCAATGGCCATTGCTTATTTTGTAAACACTTCAGCGCATGCATCATCTTTCCATTGGGACTTTGGCGATGGTAGTGTATCGTATCATGCTGAGCCATGGCATCAATATCAGGATGTAGGCACCTATCCGGTGACGCTTGTGGCCAATAGTGAATCATGTGGCAGCGATACATTGACAAGAACAGATTATATTACTGTGATTGAGGAGCAGGGCATAAATGATGTGCAATCAGAATTCATAACAGTGTATCCAAATCCAGTATCCGGAAAGGTTTATATTCAATCTGACAGGTATAAAATAAACAACATTTCTGTTTACACCATACATTCAAAACTGTGTGTTTCAGCACAAGCTAGTGCTGATCATACGGAATTAGACCTGTCAGACCTTGATGAAGGGTATTACATGCTGGTTTTGGATACAGATAAAGGAAAAATCGTTAAAAAACTGGCAGTGTTACGGTAAATGAGGGGAAGCCGGTTTCCAATCAGATGACTTTATCATACTCATCCTACGACACTCTCATATAACTCTTATAAATTTACAGTTATCTTTTTTGAAGTTCCCCTATTTTTTTCCCAGGGGCGAGTACTGATTCGTAGGATGAGTATGATAAAATGTTACGGCCTGACCACTTCCACCCATTGTCCTGTATTGCGGGCATGTATGCTGTTGTCATACATCGCTTCCGTGTTGAAAGCAGGAAGGTAAAATTTGCCTGCATAGCTGGCGTTCAGCATAACACGGTAGGTTTTTGTCTTACCTTTGTACAAATCAAAATAGGTATATACCCTGTCATCGCGGATATCCTGGAATGAATACGACGATGTTTTTCCCATTTCAGTACTGAACAAGCGGGAATTGATGATTTCCCAGCCTGATGGGAATATCTGTGATAAGGCCAGTTCCTTGAAAACCGACTCAAAGCTGGTGTGAGTAATTTTTACTTCGCAAATGAAATCGGTTCCCTGTTCAATCTGTGCAGGATGTATGGTGGTGCCGTCAGGATACATGTATTTTACTTTCATGTTGATTTTGTTGTGAGAAGCCGTCTCACTGCCTGCCGGCGGAACACCTTCATGGATTAACCTCACAAAAAGGGTACCTTCCGTATTGTTGGTGATGTTAAAACTGTTGCCTTCAGATTTGACACTGTGCAGGTGCATTTGTGCCATCGGGTTGTCACTTTCAATCCGGGTTTTGTCATTTTGATTGAGCTGATATGACACATCAATCTTATCGGACACGGAATAGGTGTCAATGTAAGATGCCGTTGCAATCAGTGCATAAGCGGTTGTTTGAGTGCTCATCCAACTGTCTTTGCCCAACGTGGTGGCAATGGAGCGCAGCACATCAAAGGCTTCCTCTTTTTCATTCATCAGCACCAGTGTTTCCAATATCATGGCTTCATCACGAACAGATGACCCGAAGGTAGCTCCGTAAAAATAGGGATTTACTTTGGTTTCCAGTCCTGCTATCAGGTTTGTTGCGATGCGGTGCTTGCCGGTCATCTCATAAGCTGCTGCAAGTCGCCAGGCTGCTTTTTCATACAGTTTGCCGGTTTGCCTGAGCCTGTTCATGGCTGAACGTTTTGGATTTCCTGACAAAGCTAGTGTATATAGCCTGTATGCCTGTATAAACTGTGATGTTTTGCCGTCGTTTGTCCATTTTATGGCTTTTTCTTTTTGATATTTTTCCCAGTTGCTGAGCATGATATCAGGCACTTCGTACCCCAGTTTTTTAGCTTCAAGCAGAAAATGCCCGGCATAGTTTGTTGTCCACAAGCTGGTGTTGTTACCTCCCGGCCAGTAAGCAAATCCACCGTTGCTCATCTGGTATTTTCTGAGTTTTGAAATGGCGGTTTTGATGTTATTCTTGTGTTCCATTTTCTGCTGGGGTGTCAGTTTGGTGAATTTTTCCAGGTACAATTGTGGAAATGCAGCAGAAATTACCTGTTCGGCACATCCATGTGGGTAATTCATGAGGTATTTCAGGCGTTTGTGCAGATTGATGGGAGGAATGGCATACACTTCGAGGCTGGTATTTGCACTTTCCGGAATGCCAAACTGATCAAAATCAATGGTTTTTGTTTCGTTGGCACCAATGCTGATGCCATCCACTTTACTCATTTTGGGATTGGGATACCTCACGTCAATTTCGATGCTGTAAGTGGATTTCTCATTGGCTGATGATGCGATGATATCCACTGTTGCCACGCCTGTTTTTTTAGCGACACTGAGCGGGAAATTGATGGTTTGTTCTCCCGGCTCGCTGAAAGTGATGTTTTGGCTGCTTGCCGATTGGGGAATCAATAAATCATTGGTGTTGATTTTTACGTTTACATTTTTGACATTGTCTTCCATGGCAAACACGTTGACCGGCAACTGCAGGGATTCTCCCGGACCAAGCACCCTGGGCATATCACCGAGTACCATCAGTGGTTTTGTTACCGGGGTGGATTTTTCGGCATTCCCATAAGCGCCTTCTGTGTTGCCTGCAACCAGCATGGTTCTTACCGAACCGACATAGCGTGGCAACGTGATTTCATGTGTGTTTGTTCTGCCCCCTTTTAGATAAAACGGCCCGATGAAACGGACAACCGGTTCAAATCGATTGGCTTTCCGTGCTGATTCTTTGTCAATAGCACCACCGCCACCAATACTCAACAGCCTTTCGATTTTACTGCCATAAGCACCGATAACCCACTCATACATATCCCATGTTCTGACACCGAGAGCTTCTTTGGCGTAAAAATATGACCAGGGGTCTGGGGTTTTGAAATTGGTGAGTGAAAGCAACCCTTCATCAACAATGGCAATGGTGTAGGTCATGTCTTTTTTGTCTTTTTCTTTGACTTTTATCTCCACTGTTGATTCAGCACGGAGTTTATCCGGCATGATAAGTTCAGGATGGAGGTGTGTTTCTTTGTCCTCAATGTTAACGGGAATAATTCCATACATCCTTATCGGCCGGTCGTTGCTGGTTTGTTCATGTGGTTGCAGGAGGGTAACATGCACATATACATTTGGGCTCATGTCTTCGGTAGCAATAAAGGTGAATTCTGTTTCTGTAGGTTCCGTTTCCAGCCAGTAATGGTCTAATACCCGGCTTCCATTTTCGATTGAGATCAAAGCACGGCCATTTTCGCTGCCTGGTAATTTTATTTTTACCGTTTCATCCACCTGGTAGGTTTCTTTTTCAGATTTGAATTGCAGGATGTTGGCATTTTTTGCCTGGTTTCTGCCCACCCCGGCATATTCCGGCCAGTCGGCATAGATACGTTGGGAGGTAGCGTGACCTGATTTTAAATCTATGATTTTCAGGATGTAATACCCCCAATTATCGCGGTTTACTTTAAAATCCCAACTGGTTTTGCCTTTTTGGGTGGTGATGATGTCTTTTTTGATGATGTCAATGTGTTCTGAATTGGTGTAGTTGCTACTGTTGTTGTATGAATAATACCACCAGCTCCAGTCTGATTTGAGTAGTTCGATTCTGATGTCATGGGATGCAGTGATTAGTTTTCCCTCGTTGTTTACGGTAGCAATATCAACCGTATGGGTTTTTCCTGTGGGGAGATAATTGCCGTATTTACGTGATGATTTCGGTAATTTCATTCCCACATAGGTTGAAAATGGGTGATAGGTGATTTGTTGTTCCTTGATGCTGAAATTGCCTCCTTTTTCAAAGGCTTTGGTAGTCAGTTTTGCCATTAGTTTACCTGGTGCATAACTGATTTTTGGCGTGGTGATATCTGCCTGTATATGTCCGTTTTTATCGGTTTTTTGTTCAAGTATTTCGGTTGTGTTGAAATCGAATACACTGGTAATATCATCAAAGTGGTAATCTTCAAATCCATCGAATTGGGTTACCATGTTGTACAATGATAATGAAACCCTGACTTTTAGATTTTTCCCGGGAGCACCATGCAGCCAGTTTACCGAGATGTTGGCCGGATTGATTTGGTTGTGGAAAAGTGCATCATCCTGGAGGCTTAGTTCAATTTTTAAGCGGTTGGGTTTGATTGTTTCAACCGGGAGGGAGTGATAAAAGGTTTTCCCGCCCACGGTGATACGTGCGGAATAATTCCCTGTTACGGCATCCTCTTCAGTGGACGTACGAAACACATGGAAATGCTTTTCATCCAGGTTTTGCACTTGCTTATCAACAAGCTGGGATTTTGGGTTGTACAGCTCAAACACAATGGGATGGCCTTCCGGAAGAGAGTTGTTAATATCATCAAGGATGAATCCCAGGTAAATGGAATCCCCGGGCCGGCGCACACCACGTTCTGTGTATGTGAATCCTTTCATGCCGTCGCTGATATCGGTACCACCCACATCAAAATCACTGACAGAAAGGTTGCTGCCTTGTTCCAACTTTAAGTATCCTTTGTCATCGCCATTGCTTGCAACCACAAAAAATGCTTCATTTTCCCCAGGGATAGATTCAAATTCGGCAATGCCTTTGCTGTTGGTTTGTTTGCTTGAAATGAGCTGCTGTTGGTAATTATAGAGGTCAACGGTAACCTTATCAAGCGGTTGGGCTTCAAGTAAATCTGTGATTACCACCATCAGTGAACCGTCGTTGCCTTCTTTTCCTATGATGCCCAGGTTAGAAGCATAGACATTTTGAGACACGGCCCTGCGAAATCCGTAATAAGCATTGTGGCAGGGGTCATCCCGGTGTTCCCAGTCTGACCATGTGGAATGGTAATAATGGTGATCGTAATTTTTCCAGAACGCTTCATCATCAGTTGTTGTGCTTGTCAGTGATTGGTCAGTTTTGTCCGTGCTTGTTTCCTCGCAGGGGTAAACGGAGTGTATTTTACGGAAGCTGATGTCAACCCTGTAAATACCTCCCGGGTCAGAATTGATAAGCTGATTCAAATCCAGGGTATAGCGGTTCCATTTTCCTAAATCTGTGACGTTAGTCTGGTCGAGGGGAATGGTTTTTTTCTTTATCACTTTGCTGACTCGGTTCAACTGGTAATCTTCATCAAAATCGTTGACCTGCAGGTATTGTAAGATATTATTTTCATAAATCTTGCTGATACGCACATCTACTGCCCTGATGTTTACCGCTTCAAACGGGAACACCAGTTTACCTTCGGCCTTTGGCATGATAACACCATTGCCTATTAGTCTGACAGCCGGGGAAATTTGAACAAAATCCAGCATTTCCAGGTAGGTATCTTTGAAACGGTGTCCCAGTATATTTTTTATGCCCTCATTGACAATAAACTTTCGTTCACCATCGATGCGTTCAGATGGATACACTTTGATGATGTTGTCCTGTATGGAAAAATTAATCATGGCATCATCTTGTAAGGTAATTAAACCGTCAAGCAATTGATTTTCCATAATGGGATCGGAAAACTGGAGTTTGATGTATTGCTGGGGAGATTGAATGATGTCAACTGACATCAACAAAAAATCACTGAGTGATGGGATTGAAATCTGCAATTCTCCTTTTTTATCAACGCCGATGGCTTTCCCGTTGTAATGTATGGACAGAGATTCGGAAGTTTCTGTCCTGGGAACGGAATCAACAAGAAATTCAAATTGATTGATGCCTGTCTGAAGGCATGTGGTTTCCAGGCTGTTATCTTTGTACCGGGCGTCAATTAATTTTTCAATGTTTTCCAGGTCTTCTGTATCGGAAGTTTTTATTTTCCCCCTGACTTGTTGCCAACGGAGGTGTTTTTTGTCAATGGTTTTTATTTCTGTGACTTCAAGGGTGAAATTCTGAGGTTTGGTTTTGATATCATATTCAAAAACCCGGAGTTTTCTTTCAATATCAATGTCAAGTTCCACGAGCTTGAAACTGACTGTATAGGTTTTATCCGATTCAATGTCATTTTCCGGTGTAAACTGGATGGTCCTGTAATCTGTCCATCCGGCTGTGCCTTCAATGCGTGGTGAAAATTTAAACAGGTCTGTTTTTCTGTTTTCAATGTCACCGAGTTTTTTGGCAAAATCAGCCGTTAACTGAATTTTGATGGGGGATGATTTTGATATGATGCCTGATGTGTAACCTGAAATGTATGGTCCGAATTCCGATACATCGGTTTTTGATTTACCAATGCCCAGTAAAATCTTGAGTACTACAAAAATGGCAAGAACGAGAACAATGATGGCGGAAATCCAAATCCAGTTTTTCTTTTTCATAATGTTGATTTTTAGTGATTCATGTTATAAAAGCAATAATTCCTAAGCATTGATAATGACAAATATACTATTGTTTTTTGATATAATTAGATAGTCATGCATGTATTTTTACCGCTAAGACACTAAGGCACTATGAATCAAAGGCCATGCCTGATGGGGGCAAAAATAAAGTAGGACAATTATTTATATTGAATAATGATAACTGATTGTGGAGAGCCGGAGTTGGAAGTCTGAAGTCCGGAGCCGGAAATTCAGGGCAATTACCCCGTCCTTTAGCCCAATTACCCCGTCCTTCAGGGCAATTACCCCGTCCTTCAGGGCGGGGTGTAAGGCTTCAGCCACCCCCTATTACGCCCTTCAGGGCAGAGTAGTACAGATAAACCAAATAATGAGATGATTCAACAGATTGCGCCGCTACTCTCGCAATGACACGGCTTCGCAACAAGGGTAGTGGAATTAACAAACCACTGCTGCAAAGCACAGTCATTGCGAGGCGTTGTCCTGAGCGAAGTCGAAGGGAGCACAGCGACGAAGCAACACGATAGCATGATAACAGCAATAGCCCGTGAAAAGCAAATCAAGGCAGGCCCAAGAAAAAAGAAAGTGGCATTAATCCAGGGGTTTTGGTATTAATTTAATAAAGATACGAGTAATGTATTCCTGCAGCCCGGCGTAGCCGGATATCCTGCTGTGCTGCATTGTTATTTTTTTGCGCTGCTGGGCAGAGTGACAGGCGAAACTCCTGCCCGCAGCATGGCAAAAAAAACAATGCAGGGCAGCAGATAGCAGGCGGAGACGGAGACAATGTTGCTCAGGGGCAATATGCTTCCCGCTGCCCAAAAAAAGAAGACATTTAATCATCCGGGCATTTTCCGTTATATTTGTCAGCGTGGAAATATAAGATGTTGAGAAAAATTATGGCGGAAATGAATAGAAAGATGATACAGAAAATCGCTGATGAACTGAATTTGAATTATAGGCAGGTTGAGGCTTGTGCCGGATTGCTAACAGATGGCGCCACGATTCCTTTCATCAGCCGTTACCGTAAAGAGCGTACCGGCAGCATGGATGAAGTGCAGGTGGCTGAGGTCAAAAATAAGCTGGATTTCCTGCAGGAGGTGGATAAACGGCGGAAAAGTATCCTGAAATCATTGTCAGAGCGGGAGATGTTGACGGCGGAACTGGAACAACAACTGCATGATGCTGATACGCTTACTGTGCTGGAGGATATATTTTTGCCGTATAAGCCAAAGCGACGTACCAGGGCAGATATTGCAAGGGAAAAAGGCCTGGAACCATTGGCAAAAATATTAATGGCGCAGGGGCAGGGGAATGTGACATCGCTTGCTGCAAAATACACAGGGAAAGATGTGTCTTCAGTGGACGAGGCATTGCAGGGCGCCCGTGATATTGTGGCTGAGTGGATAAATGAAAACAGGTCTGCGAGACACGCCATGCGTCGTTTGTTCAGGCATGAGGCAAATGTATCTGCAAAACAAGTGAAAAAGAAAGTGGCCGAAAACCCGGAAGAGGCGGACAAGTACCAGGATTATTTTGATTTTTCAGAGAAAATAAAAGCCTGTCCAGCACACCGTATGCTGGCAATACGGAGGGGAGAAACAGAGGGGTTCCTGAAAGTACAGGTTAAACCCGATGAGGATGATGCGCTTAAGCTGCTCAGGCATAAATTTGTGCGTGGCCGGAATGCTGCTTCTGAGGAAGTGGAAACGGCTGTTGAAGACTGCTATAAGCGTTTGCTGCAACCGGCGATGGAAACGGAAATGAAAAACCTGTTCAAAGAAAAAGCCGATGATGAATCCATACGCGTGTTTGCCGGCAACCTGGAACAATTGCTGATGGCGCCGCCGCTGGGCAAAAAGGCTGTACTTGCAATAGATCCCGGTTACCGGACAGGTTGCAAAGTGGTTTGCCTGAATGAACACGGGGATTTGTTACACAATGAAACCATTTACCCGCATCCGCCACGCAAAGAGCGCAAGCAAGCCAAAAAGAAAATATCGAGCCTGGTGGAAGCGTTTGACATTGATGCCATTGCCGTGGGTAATGGTACAGCGAGCAGGGAAACAGAAAGCTTCATTAAAAACATTCAGTACAAAAAAGATGTGTCGGTATATATGGTGAGTGAAAACGGGGCGTCCATTTATTCAGCTTCACCAGTGGCGCGGGCAGAGTTTCCGCAATATGATGTGACAGTGCGTGGTGCCGTCAGCATTGGACGCCGCCTGATAGACCCATTGGCAGAGCTTGTGAAAATTGACCCTAAATCCATTGGTATTGGTCAATATCAGCACGATGTGGACCAAAAAAAGTTGCAGCAGAGCTTAGACAGGGTAGTGGAATCTTGTGTCAATGCGGTGGGCGTGGATTTGAATACCGCGAGCAAGCATCTGCTAACTTATGTGTCCGGACTGGGGCCAAAGCTTGCAGAAAACGTCGAAGCATACCGGAAAGAGAACGGCGGATTTGCCAGTAGGCGTGAGTTGAAAAAGGTAAAATTGATGGGGGATAAGGCTTATGAGCAGGCGGCCGGATTTCTGCGCGTAAAAGATTCAAAGCAGCCATTGGACGACAGTGCTGTTCATCCTGAATCTTACCATGTGGTGGAAAAAATGGCCAAAGACATGGGTGCCTCGGTGACTGAACTCATTGGCAACAAAACACTGACAGAAAAGATAAGCCTTGAGAAATATGTACAGGGGGAAATTGGCATGCCCAGCCTGAAAGACATCGTGAAAGAGCTTGCCAAGCCCGGCCTGGACCCGCGTCCTCCTATTAAGATGTTTACCTTTGCGGATGCTGTGCGCAAAATCGAAGACCTTGAAACAGGCATGAAACTGCCTGGCATTGTCACCAACATTACGCGTTTTGGTGCGTTTGTGGATATTGGCCTTAAGCAAAATGGCCTCATTCATATTTCCAACCTCGCTGACCGTTTTGTTTCCGACCCGACTGAAATTGTCAATATGCATCAGCATGTGATTGTGGAAGTACTGAGTGTGGATATGGAGCGTGAACGGATTCAGTTGAAATTGTTGAAAGGAGACGCTGAGGTGGGGTGATGGGACGAGTGGGCGAGTTGGCGAATTGGCGATGGGACGAAGGAACGAGGGGGAGATTGTGCACTGCAGGAATGCGATTTATCGCATTCCAGATAAGGTGCAACAATCCGTTAGAAGAGATGTAGTAATTGTGTGATGGAGAGACGGGGCGATGGGGGAACGCAGAACACGAAACCCGGAACACAGCCTGTCCGGCGGTAAGTTTATCCGGCGAAGACGGGCAGTGGAGACGGAAAACCCGAAACACGGAACACGATAGCACGATGGGGAGATTGAGAAATGATGGACACGGATTTGCTGCCTGCGACACTTAGTATTTTTTAAAAATTTTCATACCTTTGAATAGTTTATGAAAAAACGCTTTTCATACCGCCATGGTTACTGGTCTGATGTGCTGGATACAGGCATTGAGTTTGGTTCATTTTCAGATTTGGTAGCCAAATTGAAAGCTGAATCCGTGTTTGTGATCACCGACTGCCGCGTGTTTACGCATTATGAAAACACCCTGTCCAAATATCCCCACTGGTGCCTGCCTGAAGGTGAACAAGCCAAAACTGTAGATGTGGTGTTTCAGCTGTATGAACATTTGCTGATGGAAAACATAGACAGAAATACTATCCTAATTGGTGTGGGTGGTGGCGTGGTTACCGATGTCACGGGTTTTGTGGCTTCTACCTACAAGCGTGGTATGCCCTTTATCCTGGTGCCCACAAGTTTGCTGGCCATGACGGATGCTGCTATCGGTGGTAAAAACGGCATCAACTTTCACGGGTACAAAAACATGATAGGTTGCATCAATCAGCCTGCACTAACATACACAGACCCCGTGTTTTTGCACACCTTAACGGAAGAACATTATTACAATGGCCTAACAGAGATGCTAAAAACAGCCTTTGTGCTGGATGAATCCCTGCTCAGCGACATTGAAAACAACGTGGATGCCATTCACCGCCGTGATGAAGTTATCCTGAACAGTTTGTTGCAAAAAGCAAGCCGCGACAAACTGAAAATCGTGGAAGCCGATGTATCCGACAAGGGAATCCGGCATGTGCTGAATTTTGGACATACGCTGGGGCACGCTGTGGAAATGCACGATATGATATTGCATGGCTATGCCGTTGCAAAAGGCATGGCTGCAGCATTGCGTATGTCTGTTGACAAAGGGTATTTATCAGCATTAGATTATGCACGTTGTGACAAGGTGATGAAAGCATTAAAACTCCCAGCCAGCTTTAAAATGCATGATAATTTGATGCTATACATAGAGAAAGACAAAAAACGCAGGCAGGAAAAACTCGATTTTGTGTTTCTCAGTGCCCCGGGTAAAGCGCTTGTTGAAGCGGTGGATTTGAACGAACTAAAAAAATTGATGTATGCTTCATGAGATACAACACAGTGAATTAAAAGGGGCCGTTAATTTGCCGGCATCCAAAAGTTACGTGCAGCGTTTTCTGGCAGCAGCCCTCTTATCGAAAGGCGATGCCTCCATCACTGCTCCCGGCAATGCGGCTGATGTGCTTGCTTCATTGTCGGTGATACAGATGTTGGGAGCCTCTGCGAGAATACAAAACAATGGTGATTTCAGCATCAAAAAAGGCAAGCCTTTTGCCGGTGGTGAGTTGTTCTGTGGTGAATCCGGCTTGTGTGCGCGCATGTTTGCACCCATTGCTGGATTATCCGGTCAGGATTTTTACATTTCCGGATACAAAAGCATGCAACGACGGCACTTTTTTCCTGATTTTAAACAACTTGAAGCGTTTGGGTTAAAAGTAAAAACTGATGATGAAAAAATCCCCGTACACTTTTCCGGCCGGCTAAAACCTGCCAGGGCAACACTTGATGCCAGCAGAACCAGCCAGTTGTTAACCGGCTTGTTGTTTGCTTTGCCTTTATGTGATGATGACAGCCACATCAAAGCAGAAAACCTGGTGAGTAAACCATATATTGATATGACCATCAGCCTGATGCGTGAATTTGGCGTTTCGGTGGAAGTGAATGGTGATGAATACCACATACAGGGAAACCAAAGTTATACGCCTGTCAAACGAAAAGCTGAAACCGACTGGAGTGCTGCTGCTAATTTTATGGTTGCTGCTGCACTAACGGGGGAATGTGAGATCAGGGATGTAAGCATGGATTCACATCAGGCCGATAAAGTAATCCTGGATGTGTTTGATGAAGCCAGTGTTGATTATGAAATAAAAGATAACAATACCATCGTGGTCAGGCAAAGCACACCAGGAGCTTTCACCCTTGAACTTACAGATGTCCCCGATTTGTTTCCTGCTTTACTGCCATTGGCCTGCCGCGCCAAAGGGCCATGCCGTTTTTCTGACCTCACAAGGTTGCAAAACAAAGAATCCAACCGCCTTGAAGCCTTAGTCAGGGAATACAGGAAGCTTGGGGCAGAGTTTGAAATGCTGAACAACGACCAAATGCTGGTTCACCCTGCAGAATTGAATTACGCCGATGTCAACTCATGGGGAGACCACAGGGTGATCATGAGCCTAATGATTGCCGGGATAGCCAATGAAGGCCTTATGATTCATGATTCCGGCCATGTTTCCAAATCCTTCCCCGATTTTTTTGAAGCAATGAAATCATTAAACGCAAAATGCCATGCATACCAACGGTAAACTATTTCAAATACACATCTGGGGCACTTCCCACGAAAAACAAATGGGCGTAATTGTAGAAGCTGTTCCCCCCGGATTGCCCCTGAGTTTGGATGATTTTAAGGATGATTTGGACCGGAGGCGTGCCGGAGGCCCCGGAACAAGCAAACGAACAGAGCAGGATGTCCCGCAACTCATTTCAGGCTTGTACAAAGGAAAAACCACCGGGGGACCGGTGCATATTGTGTTTGACAACGAAAACCAAATCCCGGATGATTACACAGCCCTTTCATTTCCGCGTCCCGGACATGCAGATTTTGCTGCCAATCAAAAATATAAGGGGTACAATGACCCGCGTGGTGGTGGCTTTTTCAGCGGTCGCATGACCTTATTGCTGGTGGCAGCCGGGGTGTTGGCAAAAAAGATAATGCAACCGCTGCGGTTTGAAAGCCGGATTATACACATCGGAGGGCATGCAGATTATGATAACGTTGTGAAACAAACAGCCAAAGATGGTGATTCCATCGGTGGTGAAGTAGAATGCCGCGTTGATGGTTTGAAGCCCGGCATCGGTGAACCTTTCTTCAACAGCCTGGAATCCGCAATCTCGAAACTTGTGTTTTCCATTCCCGGTGCCAAAGCCATTGCTTTTGGTGACGGTTTTCATGCTGACACGATGAAAGGCTCTGAATTCAATGATGCCATCATCAATGCCGAAGGAAAAACAAAAACCAACCACAACGGCGGGATCAACGGCGGCATTTCCAACGGCAATCCAGTGGTGTTTTCTGTAAAATTCAGACCCCCGGCAAGCATTGCACAAGCACAAAACACATGGCATCCCGAAAAGGGGAAAATGGAAACTGTGAGCATTGGCGGCAGGCACGATTCCTGTTATGTGCTGCGTACACCCGTTATCCTGGAAGCGGTGGCAGCCATTGCGATAGCTGATTTATATATGATTAGTAATACAATAAATTTAAACTGATGAAAATATGAAGATTAATAATAATAAAAGGGCTAAAGCCCTAATTACCCCGCCCTTCAGGGTGGGGTGCAAGGGGCACTCAATTAGCTCTGCCCTAAAGGACAGAGCAATTGAGGACAGAGCAATTGAGGAATCAAATAACTACAGGGCTTTTGCCAAAAAAGGTCAATTTAGAGCTATAATCAGGGCTTTAGCCCAATTACCCCGTCCTTCAGGGCGGGGTGTAAGGGAGCTTCAACCTAATTATTCCGCCCTTTAGGGCATTTCGTTTAGAAATTTAATAACTGTTATTAACTATTAAATCTTTAAATTATGAAATGTCCATGAGATAAATATTACATACACTGTAAATGATTAAATTTTATAGGTATTATAAGGGCTTAAATATCAACAATATAACAAAATTTAAACAGATGAAAAATATAAAAAACCCCAATTTCCTGCAGGCACTAGCCGCGTATTTGCACCGGAAACATCCGGATGATTTGCATGAACAGGTAGTGGTGTTACCAAACATCCGTGCCGGTTTGTACCTCAGAAAATACCTTGGAGAACACATACAGAAACCAGCATGGGCCCCGTCAATCATTACCATACAGGAGTTTTTTCACAAGCAGTCGTCATTGCAACCCGAAGAACCCATTCCGCTTGTTTTTGAATTGTATAAAAGCATAAAGCACATTGCACCCGGTTTGTTCGACAGTTTTGATGCCTTTTACCCATGGGGAGAAATCATGTTGTCGGATTTCAATGACATTGATAAAAACCTCACTGATCCGGCAAAATTGTTTACCAACCTGAGTGATTTGAAAGAAATTGATGCCATGTATGCGGATGTAAATCAGGAATTGCTTGATCATCTGCATAAGTTCTGGGAACAATTTCAAGCGGAGGTATCCCATCATTCAAAAGACAGCTTTTTGCAGTTGTGGAAAATTTTGCCTGAAGTTTATCAGCACTATACTGACACTCTCAAAAACAATCATACCGGATACGAAGGGCTGATTACACGCACGGTGGCCGAAAATCTGAACAATGAATTGTTTCCTGAAGAAAAACCCGGTCATTATTTTGTGGGGTTCAATGTGTTGAGCAAAGCAGAAGAACAGGTGTTCAGGTATTATAAAAATCAACACCATGCCAAATTTTTCTGGCAGTACGATGAGGATTTATTGCATGATCAATACCATGAAGCCTTTCGGTTTGTCCGGGACATGTTGAAAAAATTCCCGGCACCACCGGATTTTACTTACCATTCGAAGATCAGAAAGAAAAATGCGGTGAATGTGTATGCTGTCCCCTCAAATACGGCACAGGTAAAGCTGGCATCGAAACTTCTCGATGAAAAGATCAGGCCCGACGATCCCGGGTTTGAACACACCGGATTGATTTTACCTGATGAATCCCTGTTGCATCCCGTGTTGTATTCCATGCCTGCCTCGGTGAAACATTTGAATGTAACCATGGGGTATCCCATTTCCTATGCTCCGCAAACCAGCATTATTGGCTTGATAGCACGTTTGCAGGACAATTATGCCTCAGGAAAATATTACCACCAGGATGTGCTCAGGGTATTAAACCATCCCCTCGTTCAGCTTGTGGCGCATGATGATTGCGCACGGCTTAAAAAGGTTATTCTGGAAAAAAACATGATCCGGGTGCCTGAAAAAGACCTGCTTACGGGAACGCATGATCTGATAGATCGTGTTTTTACCCATACCAGTGATATCATGGCCATGGGGCCGTATTTCAGCCACATCCTGAAAACGATGTATGAAAGCATGCATGACCTCGATGATGTGGAGTTTGATAAAGAAATTGTGTACCAGATGTACAGGCACATCAACCGGTTCAATGAGTATCTCATCAAAGACCGCATTCATTTTACATCGGTAAAAACCTACTTGTGGCTGGTATCTTCCATGCTGAATAATTTGAGCGTGTCGTTTTCCGGCGAACCAATGAAAGGACTGCAGGTGATGGGCATGCTTGAAACACGTTTAATAGACTTCGATAAGCTTATCATATTGTCCATGAACGAAGGCAGGTTTCCGGGACAGAGTTTTAAGAAAAGTTTCATCCCGTATAGTTTGCGCAATGCTTTTCAGTTGCCCACTATCGAACTGCAGGATGCTGTGCATGCTTACTATTTTTACCGGATGTTTATGCATCCCGGCGAGGTGTATTTGTTGTATAATACTTCTGCCGAAGGGTTTTATACGGGAGAAAAAAGCAGGTACATTCAACAGATCATTCATGAAACAGACATCCCCGTAGCAGAAATTGCGGTACACAATCAGACGGTATCGAAAAAGAAAGACAAACGGACGGTGAAAAAAGATGCCGGTGCTATGCATGTTTTGTCTCAGTACCGCGGCGACAATGCCAGCAGGGCGTTTTCTGCATCTCAACTTAATACGTACATGAAATGTTCCATGGCCTTTTATTACAAATACATCCTGAACATCAAAGAACCCGATGAGATGTTGGAGCAGATAGGGCCGCTTGAACTGGGGAATGTTTTACACGATACCATGCAGCAATTGTATGCACCTCATAAAGACAAGGAGATCAGCCTGCAGGATGTTGACAGGATGCTGAAAGCAAGAGACCATCGTGACCAGGTGGTGATGGATGCTTTTGTGAAACACATGAAAGTAGGTGCGGACCAAATAAACGGCATCAATGCCATGGGAGTGGAGGCAGTGAAAATGTACGTGGAAAACATTTTAACAAAAGATAAGCAACGTGCCCCTTTTGTGTACAAAGGCGGTGAAATTAAGGTCAGTGCATTTTTACAAGCAACACAGGGCAAGTGGAAGTGCAAAGGCATCATTGACCGGCTTGAGGAATCAAACAACCAGTTGCGTGTTATTGATTATAAAACAGGCACACAAAAACCTGCCACGGTGGATGATCTGGAAGCTTTGTTTGAACATAACCGCAATGATAAACCCGACCACGTGTTTCAGGTGCTATTTTACACCTGGCTGATGCATAAAAATCAAACCAATGATGAGCAGGCTTGTGCATTGTATCCTGTCATCATGTACATGCGCAATGCCCAGTCTTCGGACAAGCCGGTAATGAAAGGGGTTGATGATTTCAGGAACCTCATGCCAGCATTTGAAGAGCAGCTTGTGGGGCTGTTGGAAAGGATAACAGACAAAACCGAGCCGTTTACGATGACAGAACACACCAAAACCTGTGAAAATTGCCCGTATCATCAAATCTGTTATTGATGCAAGGCGTTGAATAAGCTTGAATGGCAATTCTTGTTTCTACAGCTTGTTGGAAATATACCCGCAAACCTATGCTTTTTACAATTATTTTTCTTATATTTGTGTGAATATAAAAAAATGAATTTAAACAGGTTTGGAAAAATTCTTTTTTATTGGACAGAAAGATTGGTAATTTTAGCTTGTAAATATAACTGTGCCGGAAGGGAATCATATCAGGCCATTACCAATAATGCAAAAAAATAAGACAATGAAAAAAGCATTTGCAATTTCGATTATTTTTAATGTTTTATTTGTTCTTTTTGGGGGATACGTGATTCACAAGCGGGGAGGTATTGACTACTTAAAAAGTAGATTCAACCTTCATCCAGAAAAAGTAAACCAAACAGATACAGCAAATCAATTAAGACATGGTGTTTCTTACAAAACGCAAAAAAGCATTTTTGAGATTATGCCCAACGACACGAATGAGATAATATTTTTAGGAAACAGCATTACTGATTATTGCGAATGGCATGAACTTTTTGGTAACCCGAATATTAAAAATCGTGGAATAGGGAGAGACGTCATTCATGGGGTGATTGCAAGATTAGATGAAATTGTTGAATCTAATCCCAAAAAGATTTTTATAATGATAGGAATTAACGATTTAGGACGAAAAAGAACAACAGAGCAAATCCTGACAGATTATGACAGACTTTTATCCTTTATTAAACAAAAATCACCGGAAACAGAAATTTTTATTCAAAGCATTCTTCCGACAGACAATGCAGAAAACCAAAAAATTGATGACATTATTGCAATTAATGATGGTCTCAAAAAATTAGCTGAAACACATCACCTGACATACGTCAACCTGTTTGACTTATTCAAAACAAAAGAGAATACATTAGATACGATCTACACTTATGACGGTTTGCACATAAACGGAAAAGGATATCTTATTTGGAAACAGGCGATTGAAAACTATGTGAATAATTAGTGTGTGTCAATAGAGTCAGTGTTTAGTTCATAATGTTCAAGATTAAGGCGTGTGATAATTTTAAACCGCAGTATACTAGCGTATATGAGGATTTAAAATTTGAGCAACAACGCAGATATTGGACATTATGGACAGACACTAATTAAGATGCCGCTAAAAAGCCACTATAATTCATGTCTTCCATCGCAAAAATCCGGTTTTATTATCAATCGTTACCCCTCCAACATATCATTTTCTTACTTTCATTACCATAACCTTAAATATTTTTATTAACTTTGAAATCAATATTATGATCTGTAAATCAAAAAAAATAAGCAATATGACACAACTCTTAACAGTCGGTGTGATTGGAAAATCACAAAAAGAAAACGAAAAACGAGTAGCCATTCATCCGGAACATATTAAATGCATTCCAAAGCGGTTACGAAAACAAATCACTTTTGAAAAAGGTTATGGATTGAGATTTGGCATGAATGATAACACTTTAGCCAAACTTACATCAGGGCAAGTTGCTTCCAGAGAAGAAATACTGAAAGGTTTTGATTGTGTGCTAATACCCAAACCTTTGGCAAAAGATTTGTCTCAGGTACGAACAGGTGCAATTGTCTGGGGTTGGCCACATTGTGTACAACAGAAAGAAATAACGCAAGTATCAATTGAAAAAAAATTAACTCTCATTGCATGGGAAGAAATGTTTACATGGAGTCGGGGAGGTAATAAAAATATGCATATTTTTTATAAAAATAATGAAATGGCAGGCTATGCCGCTGTAAATCATGCATTAAGCCTTATCGGAGATGTCGGTAATTATGGAAAACCACGAAAAAAAGCAGTGGTACTCAGTTTTGGATCGGTGAGTCGAGGGGCAATATATGCATTGCAAGGTCAGGGATATAGAGATATCACGGTCTATACCTCTCGTGCACCCACAAATGTGAGAGATCAGTTTCCTGCAATATCATATAAACAAATGAAGAATGACAATTCAGGAAATATGCTTGCAGTTGAATCTGACGGCAGTACTCGCCCTTTTGAAGAAGCATTATCAGATGTAGAAATAATTGTTAATGGAACCCTTCAAAATGTTGAGCATCCAAAAATGTTTGTACCTGAAGATAAGGTTGATAAATTGATGAAAGGGACTCTTATTATTGATATAAGCTGTGATGAAGGAATGGGTTTTTGGTGTGCTAAACCAACATCCTTTGAACACCCAATGTTTGAAGTGGCAGGTAAATTTTATTATTCAGTGGATCACAGTCCTAGTTATTATTGGAATGCTGCCTCATGGGAAATTTCAGATGCCTTGCTTCCATTTTTACCCATAGTTGTTGGAGGACCAAATAAATGGGAAAAGAACAAAACCATTTCAAAAGCAATAGAAATACGCAATGGAACAATTCAAAATCCGAAAATTATTTCATTTCAAAATCGAGAAAAAGAATATCCACACCAATTTTATTAATGGATTTTATTACCTCAAACCCGTTCTTTTCCCCTTTCTTTTTTTATATTTGTGTAAATTATTAATGATAAAACCTGGCCCAAGCCCAAACAAGACAGAGAAAATTAGGAACATCATCAAAGAATACAAGTGGGCATTAGAAACAGAAATTTTCCCCAACCGGATTGATGAAAATGGCGATTATGAAGTGCCAAAAACTGTGTAATTGTTTACGCATCATAAAAAAATGACCAAATACAAAAACAAATACCGCATAGAACCCAACCGGTGGCAATTTTGGGATTATTCTGCACCGGGCAGATATTTCCTGACCGTCTGTATCAGGGATATGGAATGTATTCTGGGCAATGTGGTGAACAAAAAAATGGTATTATCGGAATTTGGTAAAATTGTTGAAACCGAAATCAA
>JAYENB010000225.1:16135-20191 GCA_034721855.1 Bacteroidota bacterium | reverse complement strand
AAATTGCGGCGACGGATGATAATTCCAAAAATATTGGGCAAATTGCAAATGAAAACATCGAAACAAATTAATCAGGTACGAAAAACGCCCGGGCAAAAAAATTGGCAATCCGATTATTATGACCATATTATCCGTGATGATGCATCCTACCATCGCATCAAAAATTACATCATCAACAATCCAAAAAATTGGACAGGCGATAAATTCAACAAAAAAAATAACAGATAAATAAATTTATTCCGTATCGTATTTATCCACATTTTCCTTGAGGGAGTCGGATATGAGTTTTTTCAGGTACAAAGTACGCTCCTGTATGGCGGTTGCTTTTTCGGGTTTGTACATGTTTTTATATTTTTTCTTAACCAACTTATATGCAAGTTCATCCGGATCTTCCTCGCTGTTTTTCACCTGCAGGGCTAAACGTACCGGGGCTAAGGTTTCGATGTGCGCATTGTACCTTTGATCTAAATTGTAACGTCCTGAAACAACGGCCTTGTACTTATCCATGTGAATAAGAAAGGGATACAAATCAACCTCTTTCCTGAAAACCGTCAATTGCATATCCATGCTGTCAATCACATTTTCAGTTTTATTGTTAAACATGAGTTTATTGGATATGTTGTCAAAGGTTTCATTGTCGAGTAAAACAAGGTCTTTACCTTCGATGGCAAATGCACCCCGAAGCGTTGAATATTTGATATCATAATTTGATTTCATGTACATCTCACCCGCAATGTGACACTCTGCTCTTCCGGCAAAGGATTTCAACATTGGAACAACCGTGTCAAGCTCAGGAACGATTTCTAACATTTCCGAAATATTGACATCCAGAAAATGCAAATCAACCCCGGTATATAAATGATTCCGACGTTCGGGACGATAAATGGCGGTTAACAATATCCGGCCTGCATCGTTCGTAAACCCCATTTGTTTAAGCACCAGGGTGCCGTCCTTGCAAATCAGGGTGCCGCCCAAATCGTTTAACTGAGAGTTGTTTACGTATGATTTTTCGACATTTACATTCAATGTGATGTCAATGCCTTTGGGCACCATAAAGGGATCAGGATCACTTTCATCGCTTGTGTCTTCGGCCATTTCAGGATCAGGTGTTTCTGTTTCACTGCTGTCTTGTGTGCCCAGGCCATCAACCAATGCCATCAATTGATCGATGTCTGCTTCTTCCGAAATAAAATCTAAATTCCCCGTAAGTAAACCTTCATCTCTGAAATAATTATCAAAGTTTTTAATGCTGCCTTTTAAATTGAAATCTGATGCCCCGATCTCAAACCGGCTGTTTTCAATGTAAAACTCCTCAGGCGTAAAATCGAACTTAATTTGCGGGATATTCACATCATACAGTAAATCGGCAAGTTGAATTTTACCACTGTTAAAATTGACATTGACGTTCGGATTCCATTCCAAAAGCGAATTTTCCTGTGTCGTATCCCGGGTGGCGTTTGCCAATACGGTAATAAATTCTGTGTTTATTGAGGCATATTCCCCGAGGATGGCATGTATTCCATCGCTTTGATATGATAGGTTTAGAGATACCTTATCATCCGCTTTGGGCTGATAATAGCTGGCATAACCGTTAGGCTTAATGATTTCAGCGTTTATTGTATCCATTTCGGCAGTGAACTTGTCAAAGGCAAAATTCAGACCCATTGATGGCGGGACGCTTGTATCCATTACATTGGATAAACCCAATGTCAGATCAGCTGAAGTCGCCTTGGCAATTGTATTGACACTATCAATCATTTTTATGTTGAATTCAGGGCTTAATAGTGTAGTCTGAATGAGTTCATTGAACGCAATATTGTCTGCCATGTTCGGGCTCGGAACTTGATACCCTAGTGACAGAGACGGTGATTCCACGTACATACTGTCCTGGTACAAGACATGTAAATCCGTAAAGTCAATGCGCCCTTTTGATTTGATTTTAGTTAAGTCTGTTTTGACCAGATCATCCAGTTTGGCTTTGATGTTGAAATTGCAATCTGCCTTTCCCGACATATCAACATTTAAGCTGTCCGGTAAAAATGATTTGAGTTCCTGAAGGTCAATCTTGGCAAGCAGTGAAAGATCACATTGTTGTAATCCCGTAGCATCTCTGATGGAACCACTGCATTTTAACGCATTGTTGTTTAAAATGGTACTCAGGTTGTTGATGATCACATCTGCTTTATCTGTATTGGTGTTAAGGTCAAGATTGATATCGGCATTTGTATTTGCAAATGTGTATGGCAGGTCTGCATAGGTGCCATTCAGGTTGATCACTCTTAAATTGGTATTTATTATGGGCATTGACGTGTCATTATAAAACCCGTTTGCTCGTCCTGAAATCTGGATATCGCCATCAAAATTCACATCAGATACCAGGTGCTGATAATCTTCCGGGATCAGGGCAAATATGTCATCTAATCCCCATGTTTCAGTGATGAGGTTCATATCCATTTCGATGTCACTGTCAGTGCCTCGTTTTGCCCATCCGTCAAGGACAAATTCCAGCGTGTTAATGGCCAGCTCTGTTTTTGTTAATGTGATGCTTTCATCATCCATGTCAATGGACAGGGGCGCATTCAAACGCAGATTTGTTGAGTCAAGGTATGCTGTGTCCTTTGTTGAAAAGGATATTGATTTTATTTCGGTTGTCACAAGGCCTTCAAGCATATTATCAGCCATACTGCCATCCACGGAAAAGGAGAAATCATCAATGTTGGCAGCCATCTGTGAGCTGTCGTTTACTGAATATTGTACATTATCAATGTTGAGATTCAGTTTAGCATTTCCAGATGCTTTCTGGTATTTTGCGCGAATTGAGAAATTCAGATTGGTGACCTTTGCCTGTGTTTTGCTTTGTTCGTCAATATAATGCGCTTTTAAATTTTCGATTTCGACTTTTTGAATATCAATCAGTTTCGGCAGTTCTGAACTTGACTTTTCCTCGTCTTCAATTGTATCTTCTGTTGCTTGATAGATATCATAATTGGTATCCCCCAAACTATCGACATACACATTTGCCGTACCGTTTTTCAAATAGATTTCATTCAAAACAACAGACTTGTTTTTCCGCCATTCTTTATGGTCAATTGTTGCAATGAAATCATCAAAATGTGCCAGGGTATCCGATTGAGCGCCTTTTACGGGATTAATCAATGTGAGATTCTCAACATGAAGCCCAAGTTTGGGAAAAGTCTTGAAAAATGTCAAATCAACGGTTTCTACCTTAACTTCACAGTTTAACAGCTTGTTTGCCTGATTGGAAACGATGGGCGTAAGTCTCTTCGGGGTTAAAACAAACCACATTGTGATGACAACACCAACTACAATCAACAACAGCAATGCTATCACTGACTTTGTGAAAATTTTGAGCGTTTTTTTCATGCTTCATTTGTGTTAATCAACAAACCTGTGAAAAGATAGATGAGCTATTGGTTTTATTCTTCAACTTTTGTGTAATTATGTGTCGTTCCGTAATCGTCTTTATAAGTAAGGTTTGTTTCATTAAGCTCGGTAACAGTGTAAGTTTTAGGGATATTACCTCCAATTTCCATAATATGGATCTGTACCAATTGATCCTCGTCTAAGGTCCAGGTGAAATCCTGCGCTTCTTCTTCTGAAACATCATCTGAAGTATCCCATGTGTAACCGGTGCCGTCAGATTTATATCGTTCATACACAGTGCCTTCTACCCATTTCCCATACAATAATGATTCATCAAAAGAGGTGGGTTCATCCGGTTCGCAAGAAACGAAAAAAGATAAGCCAATAATAGACAACATGGCAACACCTGCTTTAAGTAAGGTTCTAATCTTAGTCATAAGATAAAATATTAGTTATTAAAAACGCTACAAAATAAACAAATAATATCAATCAAGTCCAAAAAAAATCAGTTTTTGTTTTCATGGTGCTGGTCACTCAATTGAAAAATCAAATAACTTCAGGGCTTTTGCCAAAAAAAGGCGATTGAAAACTATGTAAATAATTAGAAGACCCCTTAAAACCGGCTTTATTACCTTTATGCCAGAAAAATGGCAAAAGAACAAGTCAAAATGT
>JAYENB010000225.1:14077-16035 GCA_034721855.1 Bacteroidota bacterium | reverse complement strand
CCTTAGCTCAATATCCATTTTGTTTTGCGATATTAAATAAATTTGTATATTTGAGAAATATTAACCAAATGAAATGGAGGTCATATATGATACAAAAAACATTAAAACTAAGTGCAATTCTACTGTTTGTCATTGGACTGACAGGGTTACAGGCACAGGAAAGCATCAATGCTTCCGGTGGTGAAGCAACGGGCAGCGGAGGTGCTGTGAATTATTCTGTTGGGCAGATGGTTTACAAGACGCATACCGGCATAAACAGCTCAGTTGCCGAAGGCGTACAACAACCTTATGAAATTTCAGTGGTGAACGGCACTGATGAAGCCAAAAACATCAATTTATCCGTGTCAGCTTATCCAAATCCAACTACCAACTATCTTACATTGAGTATCAGCGACAATATACAGACAAATCATGATTTGTCGCTTATGTCATACCAACTGTTTGACATGAACGGAAAGCTTTTACAAAACGAAAAAATCACAGGCAACCAAACAAGCATTGTAATGAGTAATCTTGTTCCGGCCACATATTTTGTAAAAGTAATTGTAAAGACGCAAGGCCTTGCGTCTCAAGAAATAAAAACCTTTAAAATCATTAAAACCAAATAGACAGTCGCTTAGTGTGGTGACCACATTGGTCTATTTTGCATAACGCATTTTAATGCATAAACACCCATTCATTATGAAAAAAAACGTGATTTTAACAACACTGTTATTGTTAGTTGGTACATTTTGTTTGACCACAGTTTGGGCACAAAGCCCTGAAAAAATGAGTTACCAGGCAGTAATCAGAGATGCAAGTGATGATTTGATAACTGATACGCAAGTAGGCATGCAAATAAGTATATTGCAAGGTTCGGCTGGTGGTACAGCAGTTTATGTTGAAACCCAAACACCAACCACCAATGCTAATGGATTAGTAAGTATTGAAATAGGAGCAGGCACAGTGGAAAGCGGTGATTTTACTGCTATCGACTGGACAGCAGGGCCATATTTCATCAAAACCGAAACCGATCCGGCCGGAGGAACAAGTTACAGCATTACAGGCACAAGCCAGTTATTGAGTGTGCCTTATGCACTGCATGCAAAACATGCAGACGCGGTAGCCATTTCAGGTGATGAAACAGCATTTGATGGTTGGGATAAGGATTCCTCAGACGATTTTGACGGAGAGTACAACAGCCTGAATGGAACACCAACAAATGTAAGTACATTTACCAATGATGCCGGCTATCTTACTACCATTCCGAATCAGGCCATCGGGATTGAATACACCTCAAGTTCATATGGCTTGTGGGTAATTTCTGCCTCTCCAGAGTTTCGGGGACGGCTCTATGACAGCAATGATAATCCTTTAAGTGGCATTCTGTCAATGTCATTTGGGCTGTATGATAATGAGACCTCAGGCACCCAGGTGTGGTCAGAAGTCATTGATTTAGCTTTCACAGATGGGTTCTTTAGTGGAACCCTTGGCACCAATACGCCTTTTTCAGATGTGTTTGAAACTTATCCGGAACTCTTTTTGGAAATTACCGTTGGTGGAGAAACACTCACACCACGATTTCAAATCGAACAGGCAGGCAAAGCATTTTATGCAGATAAAGCGGGAGAAATTGATTATGCCAATGTGAACAACACACCTGATTTGAGCGGATTTATAAGCACTGAAACCGACCCTTCTGTACCCGTCGGCACACAAACAGGCGAAATGCAATACTGGAATGGATCTGTATGGATAACAGTACCTGCCGGTACCCAGGGAAATATTTTGACCTTTGTAAACAATGCTCCTATGTGGAGGCCGGTAATTGAAGATAAAGATGTGCTAAATCCTGCCACAGGTAAAGTATGGATGGATAAAAATCTTGGCGCTTCACAAGTGGCTGATTCCAGTAATGATTACAATGCTTATGGCGCTTTATTCCAGTGGGGGCGTTTAAGTGACGGGCACGAATGTAT
>JAYENB010000225.1:3102-13977 GCA_034721855.1 Bacteroidota bacterium | reverse complement strand
CTGCCACAGGTAAAGTATGGATGGATAAAAATCTTGGCGCTTCACAAGTGGCTGATTCCAGTAATGATTACAATGCTTATGGCGCTTTATTCCAGTGGGGGCGTTTAAGTGACGGGCACGAATGTATTACATGGACAAATTCAACAACAGGAACCCCTGATAACGGCACAACCTCCACAAACAGTTCATCGGATGACCCCGGACACAGTCTATTCATCACTGAAGAAAGTTTACCTTACGACTGGCGCAGCCCACAAAACGATAACCTTTGGCAAGGCGTAAGCGGAACTAACAATCCCTGTCCCAGTGGTTACAGGCTCCCAACCGAAACAGAATTAAACAATGAGCGTGCATCCTGGTCTTCAAATGATGCAGCCGGCGCCTACGGCTCCCCCCTTAAGCTTCCCGTTGCCGGGGAACGGGCCTACAGCAATGGTTCGCTCGCCAATACCGGCTCGTACGGCTTCTATTGGAGTAGTACGGTGTACTGTAGTATCGTCAGAATCCTGTACTTCTTCAGCAGCAATGCTCATATGGACGGTCACCTCCGTGCGAGCGGGATTAGCGTTCGTTGCATTAAGGATTAACCCGGTGGAATAAGGCAAATCCTTCCGCATAGCGGATTCCACACGGGTTAAGTGTGCACTGATGATGATTAGGGAGACAAAGGCAACCATGAAACACCGGTGTGTTTACATCATGACTAACAGATTGCGTCGCTACGCTCGCAATGACACGGCTTCGTAGCAAGGGTAGTAGCAAGGGTAGTGGAATTAACAGACCCCCGCTACGAAGCACTGTCATTGCGAGAAGCGCAGCGACGAAGCAATCTGCATGAACCTAACACAAAAAACAGTATGAAACATCCCTGCGTATATATAATAACAAACAAAAACAACACAACCCTGTACACCGGCGTGACCTCTGACCCGATATGCAGGATTGAACACATATCGGTTGCTACTGCCTGTAAAAATTCAGGTCTGCCTGAAATCCGTCGTTGTAATACTGGGTGACTTTTAGGTAATCGTCTTCGAGCTTGTGTATCATAAAAAGTGACCTGCTGTTGTATTTGTCGTAGCCGATGATGTAGTCCGGTGCTTTATCGTAATACACTTTCAGTTCGCCGCGTTTGATTTCCCATGTCATGGAATCCTGTGCGTTGCTGAGTTCTGTGTAGCCTTCATTGTCTTCGCCAAACATATACCGGGGGATGCTGTTTTCAGGATCGCCGTTGCTGTCTTTGGCAATCCAGTAACCGATGATGTCTTCTTCCATCCGGAGGTCTTCTTCGGTTTGCCCACATCCTGCCATCAGAAGGAAAAACGGCAGTGCCAACAAGATGATGAGTCTAACTTTCATAAAGCTTGTTTTCTTTGATGTAAAAATACACATTTTCAGGCAAAAAACAGGATAAATTTTTTCCATCGCTAAGTGCTTCCCTGATAAAGCTGGATGAAATTTCTATTTGCGGGGCATCGAAAAGCCGAATCTGTCCTTTTTCGATGGTGCTTTTCCAGCGTGGGGGAGGCGTGTAGCCGTGGCGTTTGTACACGAATATTTTCCATTTTTCCAGGATTTCATCAATGCGATGCCATTTGTGCAGGTCAATGAGGTTGTCGCTGCCCATAATTATCACAAATTCACGGTCAGAGTGTTGTCTGTTCAGTACCTGAAGCGTATTGTAAGTGTAATTGGGTTGGGGCAGGTCTAGTTCGGCTTCACACACTTCCAAATTCGGTTTGTTGTGTATTGCCAGTTTCAGCATCTGCAGTCGTTCGGATGCTTGCAACAGCTTACTGCCTGTTTTAAACGGGCTTTGCGGTGTCAGCACAAACCAAAGCTCATCCAGACCGGTAAATTGCTGCATGAAATTGGCTATCATCAGGTGTCCCTGGTGAACGGGGTTGAAACTTCCAAAAAGCAATCCTGTTTTTGTCATCTGAGGTTTGTATTTTATCCCGAATCAAGTTCGGGACAAGTTTTGAAATTTGTCAATAAGTTGTGTCTTTTCAATTAATCGTAACCAATTATTATTATTATTATTATTATTATTTGACTTTTGCCTTTTGTCTTTAAGTGTTCTGTGTATGGTTTAAAAATTCCATCACTTTCTGCAAACTTTCCCGGCAGGCTTGCTCCAGCTTATCGTTGACAACGATGACATCAAATTCGGGGGCAAAGTTCATTTCCCATTCCGCCTTGTTTACCCGGTGCCGGATGTCTTCAGAACTGTCTGTTTTTCGTTTGTGTAACCTGTATTCAAGCGTTTCCAATGATGGTGGTTTGACAAACACCGCCAATGCCTGCTTACTATATGTCGTTTTTAAATTCAGTGCCCCCATCACATCCACATCAAAGATGACGTTTTTCCCGGCGTTCAGCATGGTGTCCACTGATGATTTTAGGGTGCCGTAAAACCTGCCGTCATAGACTTCTTCCCATTCCACAAACGCATTTTCTCTGATTTTTTCTTTGAATGCCTCCGTACTCAGAAAGTAATAATCTTTGCCGTCGGTTTCGTTTTGCCTGATGGGTCGGTTGGTGGCAGATACCGAAAAGTGCAGGTTGTCAATCCGTTCGATGAGGAACTTTACGATGCTTGTTTTTCCTGAGCCTGACGGTGCTGCAAATATGATGAGTTTCCCGGGTTTTATGTTCCGTGTTCCGTGTTTCGGGTTTCGTGTTCCGTTTTTGTATGACATCATAGTACATTCAATATCATTTCTTTGATTTTTTCCAGTTCTTCTTTCATCTCCACAACCATTTTCTGTATGTGCATTTCATTGGCTTTGGAGCCGAGCGTGTTGATTTCCCTGCCCATTTCCTGACTGATGAAACCGAGTTTTTTCCCGGGCATGTCGTCATTGTTCAGGGTGTGGATGAAATAATCACAATGGTTGGTTAGACGCACTTTTTCTTCGTTGATATCCAACTTCTCTAGGTAATATATCAGTTCCTGTTCAAACCTGTTTTTATCATAATCTGCCTTGCTGTCAAGATTATTTAAGGCGGTAAGCAAGCGGTTTTTTGTTGATTTCATGCGTTCTTTTTCGTAGGTTTCAATCTCAGGTATCAGCGATTTTATTTTATTGATGGAGCTGAGCATATCATCATGCATTGAACCCCCTTCGTTGATGCGGTATTCCTGCATTTTTTCAATGGCTTTTTCTGTATGTGACATCAGCGTGTTCCATTCTTCGGTTGATATTTCTTCTTCTTTTTGTTTCAGAATATCCGGCATTTTACTGATGACCTGCATGATGTTTTCATCCATGGGAATGTTGTTGTTTTTCGAGATACGTTCCAGTTGCCTGTAATAGGATGTAAAAACAGTGTTGTTGATTTCCGGTGCCATTTCTGCATCCTTGTGTGTATCTATATGAATGGAATATTCAATTTTTCCACGTTGTAAGTGTTTTTTTATCATATCCAGGATGTGCATTTCTTTTTCTTTGTAAACCGCCGGGATGCGTGTGGAAATATCCAGGTATTTTGAATTCAGGCTCTTGATTTCGATTTGAATGGTTTTGTCCAGGTAATCAAAACTCAGTTTGTGGTAACCTGTCATGGAATGTATCATAGCTCATAAATTTTCATTCAAAATTAAAACAATAGTGTTAATTTGCAAGGATGAATTATTTTAATTGAATATCCAAACGATGACGAATCAGTGAAAGATGTTTAATGATGCTTGTGTTGAACCATGTGATATAGGCTACGAACACGTACTTACAGCCCATTCTATGATTGCTATTAACTGTTTTTTCACAATAGAGAAATATTCCCATAGTCAATCAAATGGATGTTCATAAATATTTTTATTTGTATTTGAATGTTTTGTAACTTTGTAATAAACCTTATAATATAATGTTGTTCAGGCAACAGAATGCAAAAAAAATTTGTCTATTTGTTAAAAAGGTATTAACTTTATCAAAATAAACAAAATATAGCCAATGTTATGAATAATAAAGATATCCGTTATTTATTTGTTTTTCTCGTGGTAATCATGTGCTCAGGCTTGCAGGCCTTGCATGCCCAGCACAATTTTATTGAAAACAAAAACCAGTATCCTGATCAGGTGGAATACAAATGCCGTCTGAATTACGGGGCGTTGTTTCTGGAAAAAGATGCCCTGGTGTATAATTTTGCTGACAAATCCCAGTATCAGCATTCACATGCGCATCATGGTGAGGGAGATGTGACCCATGCACATCATGAACAGGATAAACGTAGCGAAACATCCCCTACGGTATTTGATTACCATGCCTACAAAGTTCATTTCATTGATCACAATAAGGATGTGAAGGTATCGGGACGAAGTATGATGCCGGATTACAACAATTATTTTATTGGCAATGACCGCTCAAAATGGGCTTCTCATGTAAGGAAATACAGGGAGGCGATGTACCAGGATTTATACCCTGGCATTGACATGCTGTTTTTGGATGAAGGTAGGGGATTGAAATATGAATTTCATGTGTTGCCCGGTGCAAATCCTTCTGATGTTGTGATGGAGTATGAAGGCGTGGATAAAATCAGGATAAAAAAAGGAAACCTGCAGCTAAAAACATCCTTATCAACCACTACGGAATTAGCACCCTATGCATATCAATTTATAGATGGCGACACCCTTGAAGTGGTATGTGAATACTGGCTTGAAGGAAACAAATTGTCTTATGTCTTCCCGGATGGATACCACAAAAGCCATGAGTTGATCATTGACCCCTCCCTGGTTTTCAGTACCTATACAGGTTCTACCGGAGACAACTGGGGTTTTACAGCTACATGGGACCATGAGGATAATGTATATAGCGGAGGAATCGTGTTTGATGTCGGGTACCCAACCACAATAGGTGCATACCAGGTGGATATGGCCGGTGGTGTCCCATACAGTTCAAACTATTACAGCATGGGATGCGATGTAGGTGTGATTAAATACACTGAAGATGGTAGTGAGCGTTTGTTTGCAACCTATCTCGGGGGGGCCACAGGCGAAGAAATGCCCCATTCCCTGATGGTGAATGAATTCAATGAACTTATTATTTTCGGGACAACAGGGTCTTCAGATTTTCCGGTATCGGCAAATGGATGGGATACCCAATTTAACGGTGGTGAATCAATTACCTATGATAATGTGATTTTATTCCCGGATGGAACAGACATATTTCTTGCTAAACTCAGTTCCGATGGTAGCGACCTACTTGGAGGAACATACCTTGGAGGAAGTGAAAATGACGGATTGAACTTTAAACCTGAATACGGTGCATCCAATTATATCCAAATGCACGGTAACAATGGATTGTATTACAATTATGGTGATGGTGCCCGTGGTGAAGTGATTATGGATGATAAAAACATGATTTACGTTGGTGCCAATACTTTTTCTTCCGATGTTGGTGCCGGTTTGACACAAGGATTTCAACAAAGCAATGCCGGAGGTATGGATGGACTGGTAGCAAAATTCAACGCTGATCTTTCACAGGCAGTATGGGTATCGTATCATGGAGGCACTAATGATGATGCCATTTATTCCATTTATCCGGATGAAAATGGAAATATCTTTGTTTGTGGTGGTACCACTTCTCCTGATTTTCCTGTATCAAGCCAGGCGCCTGAGCCTTATTATATTGGTGGTACAGTGGATGCTTTTGTTTCAAAAATAAATTCTACTGGCACTGATGTTACAGGTAGTACCTTTTTTGGCAGCGCTGAGTATGACCAAGCCCATTTTGTGAGGATTGATGAAGATAACGCAGTGCATATTTATGGTCAAACAAAAGCCTCAGGCAATACACTTGTGTATAATGCCGGTTATTCAGTGCCCAATTCAGGGCAGTTTCTGGCCAAATTCAATAATGATCTGACAACACTCGAATGGTCAACGGTTATTGGCCGTGGTGCCGGAGAACCTGTGCTTTCACCATCGGCATTTGCTGTGGATGTGTGTGACAGAATATATTTGGCCGGATGGGGCAGGTTTTGGCCTAACCATTATTTGAATGAGGCAGGTGATACCTATGCGTGGACAGATAATTTCGGAACCAAAGGATTGCCTGTAACAGCCGATGCCATACAAACGGAAACCGATGGGCAGGATTTTTATGTCATGGTGCTTAGCGAAGATGCAGCAGGGCTTGAGTATGCCAGCTTTTTCGGCGAAGTGCATTACCCTGCTTGTGGATATTCCGGCCACGATCACGTGGATGGCGGAACCAGCCGCTTTGATAAAAAAGGAAACATCATTCAATCAGTGTGTGCCAGTTGCGGAGGTTGTCAGGAATTTCCAACCATACCTGATCCCGGGGTATGGTCTGTGACAAACATGAGCACAAACTGCAACAACGCTGTGTTTAAAATTAACATCATCGAAAATCTTGCCGCTTCCAGTTTTGATCCCATTCCGGCTATTTGTGCCCCTGAAGATGTGCAGTTTGAGAACAACAGCCAGGGAAGTTCATTCTTGTGGGATTTTGGCGATGGATCGCCAACGAGTCCCGAATTTGAACCTGTTCATACTTATGATCAAGAGGGTTTTTATGATGTGATGTTGATTGCTTATGATTCGCTGGCATGCAATTATTCGGATACGTCTTCCCAGGAAGTGGAAGTACAAATCCCTGAGGTTATTACTTTACCACCGGACACAATATGCCCGGGGGAATCTGTACAAATCGGACCTGAAGGACCGTATGATGATGATGTGGTTTTTGAGTGGATAAGCGGAGAAAATATTTCAAATCCCAACATCTTAAATCCCAATGCCAGCCCGGATAATGACAGTGAATATATTTTGCTCGCCCATGACATTTGTACCGATACAATCAAACAGGAAATTTTTATTCATGATATTGATTTTGATGTGGTGATGCCGGACGATGAGGTGATTTGTGAAGGAGACCAGGTGACCCTTGAGGCAGACGTGTCGCCTAATGATTTGGATATGACCTGGTCTGATACACCTGATATGAGCAATGTCATCAGCACAGGGGAGGTAATGACAGATTATCCCGATGGGAATACGGTTTATTACTTTGAAGTAACAGAAAACATGTGTAATACATCAGAGAATTACAGTGTACAGGTCTTAATGCATGAATTCAATCTTTCACATTCTGCACCCCCTGTAATTTGTTACGGTGATGATGCACAGATTACCATCAACAACCTGAATCCGGATGATATATTGTCATATCAGTGGAGCCCGGGGAATGAAATAGATGAAGGGCAGGGGACAGCTACAGTAACAGTATCGCCTGAAAGCAATCAGACTTACACGGTATCATTGACAAATCAAATTGGATGTGAAACAACCGAAGAAATCAGCATTAATGTGGATGATTTACAACTCCTTGATCCCCTCCTGGAAACACCCTTATGTTATGGAGATTGCAATGGGTCGGCCACTGTCAGTGCCAATGGATATCCGCCATACAACTATACCTGGAGTACTGGGGAAAGTGGAGAGGTTGTAGAAAATCTATGTGCCGGTAGTTATGTTGTTACTGTGGTTGATGAAATAGGTTGTGAAGATGTTATGAACATTCAAATTGATCAGCCCCCGCCAATTGATGCTCAGCTTGTATCCGTTGTGCAACCTGAATGTGATGGCATTGGGCTTGGTTCGGCCGAAATAAATGCTGATGGTGGTGTGGGAGGCTTTTCATACCATTGGAGTGACGGACAAGTGACTGCTGTCAATGATGAATTACAGACCGGGGAAAATTTTGTCACCATTACCGATGCCAATGGTTGTGACACGGTTCTCAGTGTTGAGATGTTGCCACCGCATGACCTTGCTACCCAGGTGGATGTTGAACATAATCCTTGTAATGGCGATTGTACGGGTCACGCTACGGTTGTCGTAACCGGGGGAACAGTTCCTTACAATTATTCATGGAGCAATGGAGATACCGGACCAAATATCAATCACCTGTGTGCAGGAGTTTATCAAGCTACAATTATTGATGCAGAGAATTGTGTTATTCACCAAAACATAAACATCAACCAACCACCGCCCCTGATGAGTAACATCCATGTGGATGAACCCATTTTGTGTTACGGGGAAACCGGAAACCTTTTGGCCAATGCAAGTGGAGGTACAGCTCCTTATGAATTTACATGGGCACAGGGCAGTGAACAACAAGCCATTGACAGTATGCCTGCTGGTGAATATTTTCTTACTGTCACAGATCAACACAATTGCGTTGATTCAACTTCCGTGATGTTGACAGAACCTCCTGAATTGAAGCATTCTGATACCGTCATCAATACGGTATGTTCCGGGGTGTGTAATGGGAAAGTGTATGTTGAACCTGAAGGCGGAACTCCACCTTATGATTTTCTGTGGAATTCGATATCAGGTGATTCTGTAAAAAGTGGATTGTGCCCGGGTACGTATGAATTGGTTCTTAAAGATGCCAACAATTGCAAAATATACAATGTGTATGAAGTACAACAAGGTGACTATATACCGGAACTTGATGTCGGTGCTGATCCGATTGAGTTATACCGTGGCATGAGTACACGCCTCGCAGCCACAAATAATCCCGGCTACCAATACAATTGGTCACCGGGTGCTGAATTAAGTGATGACAATCAACCTGTTGTAACCTCAACACCAGATGAAACAACCACCTATGAAATCCGGATTGTTGATTCACTGGGATGTGTCAATAAAGATACAATAACGGTTATTGTGAATGAAGTGATTTGCGGGGAACCGTATTTGTATATTCCTAATGCGTTTACGCCCAATGGTGATGGTGAAAATGATTATTTCAAACCTCATGCCCCGACAGGTGTTATCACTGATATGTATTTTGCCGTGTATGATCGATGGGGTGAACTGCTGTATGAAAGTGAAAACATCAATGATCGTGGATGGGACGGTACATACAAAGGGAAAGTATTGCCTCCTGATGTGTATGTGTATTACTTTAATGCCACCTGCCTTGATCAGGATACATTTACCAAAAAAGGAAACGTAACCCTTATCAGGTGATTTGTCAAAACCCAGCAGTATTCATGGTTGAGACGAGTATAAAAAGTATAAATTTTGTTATTTTGATTTTTTAGATTGAACTCATGGTTTTTTACATTTAATCGCTTTTTTTATCTTTGTGATTAGCATCCACGTTAAGACCACTACATTTAAGCCCAAAAAAATGAATTTTAGTGATGTGGTAATTTGTAAATACCGGATCAGTGAGGTGTTTATGTGTTGATTATGCGAGATGCTGAAAAGAATACCAATGTTTTCTGCGTAATCAAAAATAACTGCCAGCAAGGTTAATATTATGCCTGATTTCAATAAAACCGTGCTATTGGAGTAGCGTATCATCACCGATGCAATAAGAAAACCATAAACGAAGGGTAAAATCATATCAAGGCTTGTGCTCAGATAATGCAGCAGTCTCGTTTCAGAGGTATAAGCATTGAATAATGAAATGTACTCTTGTTCTGATGCAAATAATAAGCTGTCAATCAGCCCATATCCTCCCGATGATAGTTGCACTGAAGGCACAATAAAAAAAACAAACAACACTTCAATCAAAACAAGCAATACCACTGATATTAGTACCTGTTTTTTCCCTGTGTAAGGTTTTAAATAATCAATGATTTTATTGATAAACATAGGAATGGGTTAATGTGATGTCAGGCAGCGAGCATTGTCAACCTGTTTATCAGAAAATGGATTCAGTACATGAAAGGATGCCGGGAGCCATAGCCAAACCCGGGCATTGATCCGGACCTATTGTGCATGTTTGAGGCATTATTCCCGTAATAATACCAGGGCATGCCATCTCCAAAATTAAAATCTGCACGTATATGTGAATTGTCCCCGATATGATAATCAAAACCGATGTGCCCATTTTTAAGTGTTTGATTATCTGAACCGGGTAGCATGGTAACAGAAGCACCGCCATGAATATTCAATTTATTGCTGACCTGATAAGCGCCGGAAGCGTAAAAATGATAGGCAGCCATCTTTTCAAAATAGGAACCTTCCTTGCTTTCCGGAAACATTAAAAAGTCACTGTGAATGTTAGAATATGACATGCTTGTTCCCACAAAAAAGGAAAATTTCCCGGGCGGGTTAATTTGCAGGGCAGGGGATATGTAACTTGAGAAAGAAGGTGTGCCATTGAATGAGTATGCAGAGCCTCCCATGCTTAATGTGGGATGAAATGTGGTTTTATGCTCTGCCTGGTTGTTGAACAGGCTTGTTTCATTGCCTTCCTGCAATGAGAAATTAAAGCTGCTGTCTGATGCCGGGGAATAATAATCGTCTGCCTGAGCAAATATATTGCCTGCCAAAATTAACATCACGATACCCAATGCTATCTGTTTCATCATATCACAAAAATACGAAATTTTTCATGTTATCAAAAAGTATATTTCAAATATTATAAACGATCCACAACACAAATCATTATGTGTTGGTATGAAAATCCATCTCCATGATAAAAAACTAAGTGCTGGGGAAGCATAAACCAATACATTCTGATGAAAGAAATTTTTATACATTTGTATATGGTGACTTCTAATAATTTTCTACTTTTGTTTGCCTAAAGAGTGCTTGTCCATTTAGTCAGTGTCTTGTTCATAATGTTCGAGTTCAAGGCTTGCGAAGTATTGGCAACCAGGAGTTTACTGGCGTAAATGACTGGTTGTCAATGCGAGCGTAACGCAGAATTTAGCGAAGCGATATCACGAACACCGCTTAAATAAAAAATATTGTGAGTAAATCGGACATTATGGACGGACACTAAATCAACTGGCCCCATAGTTCAAGGGATAGAATAGCGGTTTCCTAAACCGTAGATCCAGGTTCGAGTCCTGGTGGGGCTACTGTTAAGTATTAGAAAAAAT
>JAYENB010000225.1:0-3002 GCA_034721855.1 Bacteroidota bacterium | reverse complement strand
AAATCGGACATTATGGACGGACACTAAATCAACTGGCCCCATAGTTCAAGGGATAGAATAGCGGTTTCCTAAACCGTAGATCCAGGTTCGAGTCCTGGTGGGGCTACTGTTAAGTATTAGAAAAAATCTTGGAACCATATATTTGACATGATATTTGCGTCTCAGCAGTGAGCATTGTATTGGCTGGATATCATTATTAGTATTTATCTCAATTATTCACAAATTAATTAATTTATGAATTAATCAGGTTTTATCAAAACCTTCAATAAAATAAGTTATATAACATCAAAAAAAGCATTTCAATGTGTTGCATATAACAACAATATTCATGAATTTTGTTAGCAATTTTATAAATTATTGTTTTATCTTTTTAAATTTATTGGCTTATGGCTATTGGACACATGAAAACCCAGGAGTACATTGCACGCGAAGATAAATTCGGTGCACACAATTACCATCCGTTACCAGTAGTGCTTGAAAGAGGCGAAGGGCCTTTTGTCTGGGACGTTGAAGGTAAACGTTATTTTGATTTCTTAGCAGCTTATTCTGCTATCAATCAAGGACATTGCCATCCGAAAATTGTGAATGCCCTGGTGGAACAGGCAAAAAAACTCACATTAACATCACGTGCTTTTCATAACAACGTGTTGGGTGAATTTGAAGAATACATAACCAAATATTTTGGCTATGATAAAGTGTTGCCTATGAATTCTGGTGCAGAAGCTGATGAAACGGCATTGAAACTGACCAGGAAATGGGCTTATGAAAAGAAGGGAATCCCTGAAAATAAGGCAAAAATCATTGTATGTGAAAACAATTTTCACGGTCGTACCATTACCATTATTTCAATGAGTACCGATCCTGTTGCGAAAAAGAATTTCGGTCCTTATACCCCGGGGTTTGTTACGGTTCCTTATAATGATTTGGCAGCTCTGGAAAAAGAACTTCAGGATCCAAATGTTGCTGGATTTTTAGTTGAACCCATCCAGGGTGAGGCTGGTGTATATACGCCAGATGATGGATACATTAAGAAAGCTTACGATATGTGTAAAGCAAAAAATGTATTGTTTATTGCTGATGAAGTACAAACAGGCCTGGCACGTACCGGGAAATTGTTGGCTTGCGACCATGAAGGTGTGCGTCCCGATGTACTCATTCTTGGAAAAGCAATTTCAGGGGGCGTTTATCCCGTTTCTGCCGTGCTTGCAGATGATGACATCATGATGGTGTTTAAACCGGGTGAACATGGTTCTACTTTTGGTGGAAATCCTGTGGGAGCTAAAGTGGCTATGGCTGCACTGGATGTTATTAAAGAAGAAAAACTGGCTGAAAAAGCTGAGTACCTGGGAAAAATTTTCCGTGATGAAATGAAAAGGATTCAATCTGACATGATCAGACTGGTCAGGGGAAAAGGCTTGCTCAATGCTGTTGTGGTAAATCCAAAAGACGGCAAAGAGGCGTGGGATGTAACCGTTGAAATGGCTAAATTTGGTGTGCTGGCTAAACCTACCCATCAGCATATTATACGTTTTGCACCGCCCCTGGTTATTACCGAAGAACAACTAAGAGAGGGGATTGAACTCATCAAAAAAGGGTTTAAAAAGTTCGAATAAAATATCATATTTTTTATGATTGGGCTGCTAGTGTCATGACACTAGGTTGCATAGCAGCCCTTTTTGTGATACAAATTTATGACTTGCATATCATGCATGCTTTTTGTAAATTTGAACTGATGTCACAGTATATTCAAAATCTCATAGAGGAAGGGGAACATCAGCAACTGGATTTTAAATACCAGGTTACCGATACCAAAAAGATAGCACGCACTGTATCTGCTTTTGCCAACACGGATGGTGGCAGGTTATTGATTGGTGTCAAAGACAATGGACGTATCGCCGGCATCAGGTCTGATGAGGAATATTATATGATAGAATCGGCTGCTGAAATATTTTGCAAACCAAAAGTAGAATTTGAGGCCAAAACCTGGAATATCAGGGGAAAACAAGTACTGGAAATTATCATTCAAAAAAAAACATCTGGAGAACCAGTAACTGCACCGGATCCCGATGGTAATTACAGAGCCTATGTCAGGCATGTTGACACCAACCTTGTGGCTGATGAAATTTTACATACGGTATGGAAGCGTAAAAGCCAGAACCAGGGAGCCTATATCCCTTATTCCGATGCTGAGAAAAACCTTCTGGATGCTCTCGAAAGCGTGTCCGGGCAAACGGTGGATGAATTGGTACACTATACGGGGCTTAATGAAAAGGTGATAACAGATGTTCTCATCAATTTTGTGCTGGCTGATATCATCATGCTACAACCGGGTATTGGAGGAAGCCGTTTTATACTGAATGAAGGTTTTGATCAGGATGATTATAAAAATGCATAAAAATTGCGATTATGAGTTACACGTATAAATATCCCAGACCTATGGTTACCGTAGATGCTTTGGTATTTGCAGGTTATGGTGAAGAAAGAAAAGTATTGCTGATACGCAGAAAGAACCCTCCGTTTCAAGGGAAATGGGCGTTGCCAGGAGGCTTTGTGGACATGGATGAAGATTTGATTGATGCTGTGAAAAGGGAGTTACAGGAAGAAACCGGGTTGGAATTGTCGGGATTCCGTCAATTGAAAGCATTTGGTAAACCCGGCCGTGATCCACGGGGAAGAAATATTTCTGTTGTGTTTGTCAATTTCCTTGAAGATATAACTCCCCCGACAGCAGGCGATGATGCTGATAAAGCCAAATGGTTCAAAGTAAGCGACTTACCTGATTTGGCGTTTGATCATGATGAAGTCATTCAAACTGGCTTAAAATTAAGTGCCTAAAATTATAGAATATATTTTTTGTGTAATTATTTTTAGTATAGTAACTGTTCACATTTTAAAATTAAATAACTGTTAATTGACCTAATTTCTAATTGCTCTAATTAATCTAAAAAATGACCAATAAAACTAATTATTAGAATGATTGCAATTGCTGTTCCGGAATTAAA
>JAYENB010000224.1:0-10937 GCA_034721855.1 Bacteroidota bacterium | reverse complement strand
ACATCCATATCCCGTTTTGCCGTCGCAAATGTGCCTATTGCGATTTTTATTCCGTCGCTTTGCTGAACAAAGAACCTGCCTTTGTCAATGCATTAACCCGGGAAATTTCAGTTTTTTCTCGCTCAGCTCCTTCTCGCTTAGCGAATAACTCGCTAAACGAGAAGGAACTGAAAAGCGGTCAACCGATTAAAACTATTTACCTTGGCGGGGGCACGCCTTCCATCTTATCAAAAACATCCATTGAACGCATTCTAAACACACTGTACCAGCATTATAGGATTGCTGAGGTGCCGGAAATCACCCTTGAAGCCAATCCCGATGATATCACAAGCGAGAAAGCAAAATTCTGGCTTGATACAGGTATTAACAGGCTCAGCATCGGGGTACAATCGCTTTATGATCAGTCGCTGAAATTTCTCGGACGCAAGCACAATGCCAAAATTAGTCTGCAAAGCATTGAAAAAGCCCAAAATGCAGGTTTTCAAAACATCTCCGCAGATTTGATTTATAACCTTCCCGGATTGTCATTATCAGCATGGGAAACAAGCCTTGATACATTGCTTAATACAGGAATTAAGCATTTGTCAGCTTATCAGCTTGGCATAGAAAAAGGAACCCTGCTGTACCGGAAGTTTAAGAAAGGCGATTTTACCATGCCAGGTGACGAAGCAGCCTACACACAATTTATGAGCTTGTATGATATCACGGAAAAACGTGGTTTCCCCTGGTACGAAATATCCAATTTTGCACAGGAAGGTTTCAAAAGCCGACATAACTCATCGTACTGGAATGGTGATCATTATTTCGGGTTTGGCCCGGGTGCCCATGCGTATGATGGTAACAAGCGGCGCTGGAATATCCCTGACCTGAATGCCTACATTGAAAACCCGCTAAGATGCTACGAAACAGAAACTCTCAGCCCGAAAGATAAGATCAATGATTACTTAATCACACACCTGAGAACGCGTGAAGGCATAAATATAAAATTCATGGAACAGCATTTCAATGCATTTGACATTGATGGTTTGAAACGAAAAATGGAAATTTACCTGCACACCGGTAAAGCCTGCTATCACAGGGATTGTATTTCCCTTTCCCCGGAAGGATTATTCATCTCCGACGCCATCCTGAAAGATATTATTTACTGAAGATTCACAGTTTAGAAACAACTAAAATAAAGACCGAAGCCGGAAGTCAAAAGTCCAAAGTAGAGAGTACATCATAAAATATCTTCCGATTTCTGACTCCCGACTTTGTTTACAGACATTGATTAATTTTGAACACATTATACAACAAAAGTTATGTGAGAAATTTCAATTATTTATCTTTAGCCTCAAATTCGAAATTCACACGTCATGGGACAAAGAAAAATCAATCCAGCCTTCACATCCGTTCCGGTATTTCTTGCTTTTTTATGCATGGGGTTTGGTGATGTGGCAGGCATCCTTACTGATTTGGTCAAAGAAGAATACAACTTAAGCAATTTTATGGCTGGTTTTGTTCCGGCATCGGGCTTTGTGATGTTTGGCCTGTTATCAGTCCCATTTAGCCTGGTAATGGCCCGGCATGGTAAAAAAAAGATATTGGCTTTCGGGTTAATAGTCGCCTTGCTGGGATTACTTATTCCCCTGATGTTTGGATTTAGTTTGTTTGTTACTTTATTGCTCTCTATTATGTTGCTTGGTGCAGGCGCAACCTTGCTTCAGGTAGCCGGGAATCCCATCATGCGGGATGTATCCCCTGAAGGCAAATACTCCAGGAATCTGAGTTACGGCCAATTTGTAAAAGCCATCGGATCTGTATCAGGGGCTTTGTTACCCGCTGCAGCAGCTGCATGGTGGGGCATGGATTGGAAATTGCTGTTCCCGGTTTACGCTGTAGCCATTGGTATTACTGCAATAATATTGCTTCTGATCCCCATCAGAGAAAAAGCCATACCGGAAAAACCACCCGGTTTTTTATCCTGCATCAACTTGCTTGGGAAACCCGGCATTGCCATTATGGTGCTTGCCATATTTCTGTATGTGGGAGCCGAAGTCAGCATGGCCTCAAAATTGCCCAGTTACCTGGAAAACAACTATGGCCTGGATATTGAAAAGCTTGGGGTTGCCAGTGTAGGCTTGTTTTTCCTGACCATCATGGCAGGGCGTTTTTTGGGCGGCGTGATGCTCAACTGGATTAAAGCACCCGTGTTCCTGCTGTTCACTACGGTAATTGCCCTCCTCGGCATCGGCGGGTTATTTATTGATTCCCAGCCTGTAGCCATTGTTTCCATTGTTTTAACCGGACTGGGTTTTGCCAATATATTCCCCTTGATTTTTTCCATTACCGTGGATAAAAACCCTGAATATACCAATGAACTCTCTGGCTTGATGGTTACTGCCATCATTGGTGGTGCTGTTTTACCGCTTGTTATGGGTAAAGTGGCTGATATGGCTAACGTGACCATAAGTTTTATTGTCCCGGGTATAGCGATACTTTATTCCTTTTTTGTTGCATTAAAAACACGATAACCATTCAGATTTGTAACCGCGGCGACGCTAAGACGCAATGGAAAAAAGATGAATCATAAACGATTGCACGAAAGCACGATTGGGAGATAGAGAGATAGAACGACTGCATGAAAGCATGCTTTTATTCTATCATGCCATCGTTTAATCGTGCAATCCTGATATTTCATTAAATTTTAGAACAGAGCAATAAATTTTTAAACTTTGACACCGTCTTTACGGTAAGTAGTTACTTTTGTTGATATTTATTTATTTTTTATATTCACATTTAGTTACAAAATAAGAATCACATGAAGCATAAAAACCCATTAATACTCAGTCTGGATGCCGGTGGTACCAACTTTGTTTTTTATGCTGTCAAAGGCAATAAAATCATTGGTAAGCCCCTTCAAAAACCGTCTTATTCCAATAATCTCAATAAAAGCCTGCAAACTATAGTTGAAGGTTTTGAAACACTGGCTGATCAACAAGCAGAACCTGTGGCTGCTTTAAGCTTTGCTTTTCCCGGCCCTGCTGATTATAAAAATGGGATCATTGGTGACCTGGGAAATTTGCCGGCTTACCGTGGTGGTGTAGCCCTCGGCCCTATGTTGGAAGAAAAATTTGGTATTCCGGTGTTTATCAACAACGATGCCGACCTTTTTGCTTTTGGCGAAGCACTGAATGGCAGTCTCCCCAATCTAAACGAAAGGCTTAAAACCGCAGGCAGCCTGAAAACCTACAACAACCTTGTGGGATTGACCCTGGGCACAGGTTTCGGTCTGGGAGTTGTAAATAATGGCCATTTGCTGCGCGGCGACAATTCCATGCCCAGTGAAATATGGTTGATGCGTAACCCGGAATATCCTAAAGCCAACATAGAAGAATCTGTCAGCATCCGGGGCATACAACGCTCATACCGGAAACTCAGCGGTGATACGGAAACGCTTTCGCCAAAAGAGATTTACGAACTGGCTGTTCATGGCAATGGGAAAAAACAACGGGCAGCATTGGAAACATACCGGATTTTTGGTTACAACCTCGGTGACACCATCTCCACGCTTATCAGTTTATATGACACCAATGTGGTGATTGGCGGTGGTATTGCCAAAGCCTGGGATTTATTTATGCCTGCATTGATGAAGCAACTTAACTCCGAATTCATCACCCCTGAAAGTAAACATATACCTCGTCTTACCCATCAGGTGTATGACATTGAAAATGAAAGTAATTTCAACGCTTTTGCCTCCGGTGATGAAAAAAAGGTGGCTTTACCAGGAAAAACCGAACCAATGTACAGGTATAATCACAATCCGCGTGCCGGCATCATGAAATCTGCTTTGGGAACATCGCAGGCTGTAGTTACAGGGGCCTATTATTATGCAGTGTCAAGCTTATAAAATGAGAACCGGAGTTTTCATAATTACAAATTGCAGGATTGATACAGTTTCCTTATTTTTACAACTTATTATTGATGATTGATTATGAGCAAAATATTAGTTATAGACGATGAAAAGAGCATCCGAAATGTATTGAAAGATGTACTGGAATATGAAAAATACCAGGTAGATACTGCCGAAAACGGCAAAAAGGGGCTTGAGAAAATTAAAAATGAGCCTCCAGATTTGGTGCTTTGTGACATTAAAATGCCGGAAATGGATGGTGTGGAAGTGTTGGAAAAAGCCCTTGAGGAAAATCCGGAGTTAACATTCATCATGATAACAGGCCACGGGGATGTAGATACGGCGGTGGCCAGTTTCAAAAAGGGAGCTTACGATTTCATAGAAAAACCGCTGGATTTAAAACGGTTACAAATTACCCTGAAAAATGCCCTTGAACGGACCAATCTTATCAGCGAAACAAAGCAGTTAAAGAAAAAAGTGAGTAAGCAATATGAAATGGTCGGTAAGGCTGAAACCATGCAAAAAGTAAAAGCCATGATTGACCGTGTTGCTCCCACGGACGCGCGTGTTCTCATTACCGGCGCAAATGGTACAGGCAAGGAGTTAGTGGCGCATCAGTTGCATGAAAAAAGCAACAGGTCAAAAGCCCCCTTTGTGGAAGTCAATTGTGCAGCCATCCCATCGGAGCTGATAGAATCAGAATTGTTTGGCCATGAAAAAGGTGCTTTTACCTCCGCACACAAACAACGAAAGGGAAAATTTGAACAAGCCAATGGTGGCACTATTTTTCTGGATGAAATAGGTGATATGAGCTTATCTGCCCAGGCAAAAGTACTGCGCGCTTTGCAGGAAAATAAAATCAGCCGGGTGGGAAGCGATAAAGATATTTCTGTGGATGTCAGACTTATTGCAGCCACAAACAAAAACCTGCGCAAGGAAATTGACAATAACAATTTCAGGGAAGACCTTTATCACCGCATCAGTGTCATCATTATTGAGGTTCCTCCACTGAAAGAAAGGACAGAAGACATCCCTTTGCTGGTTGATCATTTTCTGAAGCAGATTTGTGCAGAACATGGCATCCCCAAAAAAGAAATATCCACCGATGCCATTGAAAAACTCAAAATATTCCCATGGACAGGGAATGTGCGTGAATTCAGCAACCTGATGGAAAGGTTAATTATCCTGTGTCCGGACAAAATAACAAGCAAAGACATTGATAATTATGGACAGCCGTTGATATAAACTCTATGCAGAAAGAAAAAGATATTATAGGGAAAAAACAATTGCCAGCATATAGTTTATGCAGTGTCAATGCTCTGTGTGCCTTTGAAAAGAAATTAAAACTGGGTTTTTCCGTAAAAGACGTTATAAATTTCAATCAAAATGACTGATATACAAGTGATATGAAAAACTATTTTGCTCATGAAACCGCCGCTGTTGATGATGGATGCATCATTGGTGAAGGCACCAAAATCTGGCATTTTTCCCACATCATGAAAAAGGCTGTTTTGGGAAAAAACTGCAACCTGGGACAAAATGTACTGGTATCCCCGGACGTAGTGCTTGGCAATAACGTTAAAGTGCAAAACAATGTGTCAATATACACTGGAGTAACCTGTGAAAATGATGTGTTTCTCGGGCCTTCCATGGTATTTACAAATGTTAGTAATCCACGGTCAGCAGTAAACCGGCGCGGCGATTATGAAAAAACAGTTGTCCGTAAAGGGGCTACCATCGGAGCCAATGCTACCATTGTGTGCGGGCATGATATCGGTGAATTTGCGTTTATCGGGGCAGGAGCTGTGGTTACCAAAGAAGTAAAACCCTATGCCTTGGTCGTTGGTAACCCTGCCAGGCAAATTGGCTGGATGAGCGAATACGGGCATCGCCTGCATTTTAATGATACAGGGATAGCAACCTGTCCTGAAAGTGGTGATAAATACCAAATGAAAGATGAATACGTTTCAAAAATTTAAAAAACAATGTTATGGACAATAAAATAAATCGATTTGGCCTCATTGGTGTGGCAGGATACATTGCCATACGGCATGTAAAAGCCATAAAAGAAACCGGAAATGAATTGGTGGCTACCCTGGATTTGTTTGATTCGGTGGGTTTTCTGGACACTTATTTTCCGCATGCTGATTTTTTTCATGAGTACGAACGTTTTGACCGACATGTGGATAAGCTAAGGCGCAACAACAAAAAGCTTGATTACATCAGCATTTGTTCTCCAAACTACCTGCATGATTCGCATATCCGCTTTGCATTAAAAAATGACACCCATGCCATTTGTGAAAAACCACTGGTATTGAATCCCTGGAATGTGGATGGCCTGGCAGAAATGGAAAAAGAAACAGGCAAAAAAATCAATACCATATTGCAATTGCGATTGCACCCGTCCATTGTGGCATTGAAAGAAAAAATTGAAAAAGGGCCGAAAGATAAAGTGTATGATGTTGACCTGGCTTACCTGACCAGCAGGGGAAACTGGTATCAATTTAGCTGGAAAGGTAACACGGAAAAATCAGGTGGTATTTCCACTAATATCGGGATACATTTTTACGATATGCTGACCTGGATTTTTGGTGATGTGAAAGAAAATATTGTACATGAACATGGTAAAAAACGGGCAGCCGGTTTTTTGCAACTTGAAAAAGCCCGCGTTCGTTGGGTATTAAGTGTAGATGAAAACGATTTGCCGGAAAGCATCCGGAAAAAAGGCCAGCGAACATACAGGTCCATTACGGTAGAAGGCGAAGAAATCGAATTCAGCAAAGGATTTACGGATCTTCACACGCTTAGTTACCAGGAAATTTTTAAAGGTAAAGGTTTTGGCCTGGAAGATGCCCGCAAAAGTATTGAAATTGTGCATGAAATCCGCAATTCAACACCCATAGGCTTCAAAGGTGATTATCATCCGCTTTGCCGGCAATAATCATTTTTATTTCTGAAAAATAAATCTATTTTAGCCCCCGTAATATATAACTTAAAAATAACACAAAATGTATAGTTCCATTGTCAATAAAGAAAAGAAAATTGCTGTGATAGGCCTTGGCTACGTTGGATTGCCGATTGCACTTGAATTTGCCAAACATGTTCCCGTCATCGGGTTTGACATTAAACCAGAACGTGTAGAAATGATGAAAAAAGGCATTGACCCCAGCCGGGAGCTTGAGGCTGAAGATTTTAAAAATAAAGACATTAGCTTTACCTCTGATTTGGAGGATTTAAAGGATGCTGGTTTTTATATTATAGCTGTGCCAACGCCCATCAACGAGCATAAACAACCTGAACTCAAACCGGTTCTTAGTGCATCTGAAACCGTAGGAAAAGTACTGAACAAAGGGGATTATGTTGTGTATGAATCCACAGTTTACCCCGGATGCACTGAAGAAGATTGCGTACCTGTACTGGAACGGTTCTCAGGTATGACTTACAAAACGGATTTCAAGGTTGGTTATTCGCCGGAACGTATCAATCCCGGGGATAAAAAACATACCCTGGTAAATATTACCAAAGTGTCCTCAGGTTGTGATGAAATATCTGCAGAAAACATTGCCAGGGTCTATGAAATAATCATTACAGCCGGAGTGCATAGGGCAAGTTCCATTAAAGTGGCAGAAGCAGCCAAAATTATTGAGAATACACAGCGGGATGTCAACATCGCGCTTATGAATGAATTGTCCATGATTTTTAATAAAATTGGCATCAATACATTTGAAGTGCTGGACGCTGCCGGCACGAAATGGAATTTCCTCCCTTTTGTCCCCGGGCTTGTAGGTGGACATTGCATTGGTGTTGATCCGTATTACCTGCTTCACAAAGCCAAACAACTTGGCCATCATGCCCAGATCATCAACTCCGGACGTGCTATAAACGATGGCATGGGGGCTTATGTGACCAAAGAAACCATTAAATTGATGCTGGCTCAGGATAAAGTGTTGTCTAATGCCAAAGTGCTGGTAATGGGCCTTACTTTCAAGGAAAATGTATCAGACATACGCAATACCAGGGTCATTGACATCCTGCAGGAGCTCAATGATTATAAAGTTAAATACGATATCGTAGATGCCTATGCCAATCCTGAAGAGGTAAAAGAAGAATACGGAATTGTGCTTAATGAGATTGGTGATAATTATGACGCCATCATCTTAGCGGTAAATCATGATGAATATACACGACTGAATGAAGATTTTTTCCAGTCAATCAGTGCCGGGAAAGGTATTCTGGTGGACATAAAAGCAATATTCAAAGACCGCATCAAAGAGATGACATACTGGAGTTTATAATACACATGGTAATCGAACATTTACAAAAAAAATCGACAGCATACTCTTTTCTAAAGGATTGACAGTAAGGTATTCCGGATGGAACACTAGCCACCAGGTGTTGTCAAAAAATGATGCATGTTATGTGTCTGATACTAATTCCCCGGTGAAATATTTTGCCCAGGGAATAGATCATAATTATAACATTGGGTATGTGGATATTTGGCTGGGGCTAAAAAGAGCCAGCCGCGAAAACAGCATGATAGTACTCTCCGGACATAAAATAGACAGACAATATCAGGATTACATTACTCACGAATCCCAATTGATTTTTCTGCTCAAACAATGCAAACGAAAAAATATTGATTTTTATCTGCCTGTTATGGATCGTAAACAGGGAAATTGATTTTTTATTTTTACGGATAAACACCGGCGTTAATTTGCCTTTTCCACATGAAAAAAATTATTAATATCTGGCTTCTAAAATCCGTGTTACCGCTTCACGGCAATCACCGTGGTTTTCTTCTCCTGGTGCCGGTTACCATCCAAATCAAAATAGTCTAACAACACAATGTAAATGCCTGATCCGGGGTGCATGCCATCATCGTTTAAGCCATCCCAGGTAAATTGGCCTTGGCTGGCGAGCAACTCATTATCAAGAAGCGTGTGTACAGGCTGTCCTTTGGCATTGTAGATGGAAATGCTCAGCACATAACCCGGCTTATCCATGTTATAACTGATTGTAAGCACATCTTCATAACCATCGTTATCAGGGGAAATAGTTTCAGGGCTCAGTTCAAACATACTTTCTGCCGTTTCGCTGCTGCTGTATTGTGAATTTTGATACGTAGGTGTTCCAAAGCCAACCGCTTCTGCTGCTGAATGCCAGTTATTTTTATCTGATGCCGGCTGATCATAATCAATCCGCTCAAGTGAAACCCCTTTGACTGAACGCAACAGCTTAAAATGCATGTCTTCATCATACACCACCTCATCAATGATCTCCTTGTTGGGAATACAAATCACCACATCGCCATCGGAATTTGTATAGGATGGTAAATCTTCCACCTGCAACAACTGCTCAGGGTATTTGCAGTAATAATGCTTATCCACGGCATCAATATCTTCACTCAGCACCACATAATCGCCCGGGAACAATAAAAACCCGAGATCGGTAATTATTTCCAGGTCATCTACCCTCAACGAGTCATCCCGTGTAGCCATCCGCAAATCATACAGGTCAATGAATTTCTCAGAACGGTTGTACAGTTCAACATAATCTTCAGCTCCGTCAGGGGGATTAAACAGTATTTCATTGATAACCACATCGCCCTCAACAACAGAATCGGCCAGGGCAAATTCTTTTTCAACCGTGGTAGTTATTTCATTGCCAACACAATCCTCTACCGTGTCAGTAACCTGCAGGGTATATATTGTACCATGCTCAAAAACCTCATCAAAAGCCACCAAAACAGAATTCATCATGCCTTCAATCCTTGCAGCATAAACGGCCGTGCCGATTCCATGGTCAACTTCAAATTTACCGGCGTCAGGTACAAAAGACGGATGCAAAATTTCGTCAAATATAATTAACAAGGAATCCGTCTCCTGTATAATCACGCGATTGATTTCAGGGGGGTTGACATCCGGTTTTTCTCCTGCCACCGAATTTGCTTCTCCCGGCGTACCACCAGTTTCAGACACGGAAGCTCTCCAGTTTTCATTTTCACCACAGGGGTTATCGGTATCAATCATTTCCAGCGACCACCCGCCATCTTCTTTGGTCGGATCGCCATACCATTCAGATGCATAATTCACAAAATGGATCAGCTTGCCTTCTTTGCTGACAAGTTGTAATTCTCCGCTGGTGTTGGGCAACAAAGGAAAACTTTCGGCAAATGCAATGTTGGGAATATCACTGAATTCGGGGGCATTTGTTGATTTGGCAACACACAAATAGCCGTCCACAGGAATTTCCACCGCCGGAAGATCATATTCACTTGTTCCTGAAATCAATTTCCAGTCAGCCAGGTTAATGGGATAAGGTGATTGATTGTACAATTCCAGGTATTCGGCTTCAGGCAAAAACACAGGGGGTGATGGGTCAGCCATGATTTCCGTTATCAAGACATCAAAACAGGATGCTTCATAATTGATGAACGTAATTTCTGTGTCTTCCATGACATTGCCACAATAATCAGCAATATTGCTGATGGTTAAGGTGTATAGTGTGTTTTCCTGAAAACCTGAAAGGTATTGCAAGCGCACAGCACGTGGGTTATCTGTATCGGTAGTAACAAAATAGGGTTCTCCAAAATCAGGAGACAAATAATAATTGCTGTCATTCAGACTGGTGGTGGTATCCGTAATTTCAGAAAACACCAGTTTTATTTCATTGGCAGAAGGTAATTCCCATGAGACCAATTCAGGGGAAAAGGTATCCTGGTTTTGGCCAAAAATACTGTTTGTTGCTCCCGGCGTACCACCATCCGGATTCATACTGGCAGCCCAGTTGTACATACCACTGCAGGTATTCCACGGGTCTATACGCTCAATTGACCACCCACCATCGTCTTTGTCGGGGTCCTGGTACCATTCATCGGTATATGAAACCTCGTCAACAACATGGGAGCTGTCATCAAGTATTTTGACGTTTGCACCACTGTTGGGCAATATATATCCACTCAGTCCACCCGGAGATGTAACCAAACCATACGACACAAATAAGGCTGAATCTGACGAAGAGCAAATAATTATTTCTTGATCCGCAG
>JAYENB010000223.1:0-2164 GCA_034721855.1 Bacteroidota bacterium | reverse complement strand
AGCAAGGGTAGTGGAATTAACAAACCACAGCTGCGAAGCAGAGTCATTGCGAGGCGTTGTCCTGAGCGAAGTTGAAGGGAGCACAGCGACGAAGCAATCTGCAGGAACCTAACGCAAACCCAACTATGAAACACCCGTGCGTTTACATTATGATAAATAAGAATAATACAACCCTGTACTGTGGCGTAACCTCCGACCCGATATGCTGAATAATAAAACATAGAACCAATCATTATCCAGGCAGTTTCACTGCAAGATACAACCTTCACAACCCTGGATATTATTTTGTGACGATTTGCGTAAAAAACCGTGAATGTGATTTTGGATAAATACCAGGTTATGCCAAATCATTTTCATGGAATTATAATTATTGCCTATCGTATGGACAATACAGAATATATAAAAAACAGGCATGTAGAGACACGGTGCACAGAGACACGGTGCACCGTGTCTATACATGATAACAAACAAACACATAATCTGTTATCCCCGGAACAATACATCCGACAGGGTTTCAGCCATACATACAGGAACAAATTCGGTCCGCAGAAAAACAACCTGTCATCAATAAAAAGATTTGTAAATAAATTTTAAAATTTTTAAATTTAGCGTCTCTCTGTCCCTGTCTGCTGACAGATGACTTTGCGATGAATAGTTATGACAAAAAATTACGACTATATTTTTGGTATTCATACAGTGCTTGAAGCATTGGAATCAGGACAAAGTATTGATAAAATTCAGGTCGCCGGAAACATAAAAAATCCTCATGTTCCGGAGATATTCAAACGGGCAAAAGAACTGAATGTGTATATACAAAAAGTGCCCCCGGATAAGATCAACAGGATCACAAAAAAGAATCATCAGGGCATCATTGCATGGATGTCGCCTGTGGCTTTTTGCAAAATAGAAGATGTGCTGCCTGGTATCTATGAAAAAGGAGAAGAGCCGTTTATTCTTGTTCTTGATGGGGTGACGGATGTACGGAATTTTGGAGCCATTGTCCGAACGGCTGAATGTGCCGGTGTGCATGCCATCATTATTCCTGACAAAGGAGCTGCACGCATCAATGCCGATGCTATGAAAACTTCTGCCGGAGCATTGAACAGGGTGGATGTCTGCAAAGTAAATGTGTTGTCGGGAACGGTGAAATTTCTTAAAAACTCAGGATTAAAAGTGCTTGGGATAACTGAAAAAGCAGATGACCTCTTGTTTGAAACATCCCTTAAAGGTCCGCTTGCCCTTGTGTTGGGATCAGAAGAAAAAGGCATTTCAGCCCAGGTAATGAAATATATGGACGGCCTTGTGAAATTACCCATGAAAGGGAAAATCGCTTCACTTAACGTGTCTGTCGCTGCCGGCATTGTTATGTACGAAGCACTCAGGCAACGGAAATAGCGGAAATCACGGTTGAATTGCAACCGTTATTAACCCCGTAGAAAATATTCAACGGAGTTAACCATTATGGTTCAATTTAAATAAAATGGTGTTAGAAATATTTGGTTCTATTGAATTAGTTGGCAGTAGGCAGTAGGCAAAAAGAGAAATATCTTTTGCCAATTGCCAACTGCCTACTGCCAACTAATTTGCGATCCAAGTGTGAAATTAACACAAATACTATTCATTTCATTTTACTTCGTTATTCGTTATTCAAATGATAAATATCAATAAACGTTTAAATAAATCCTAAATTCTAATACCTAAATCCTAATACCTCATTTTTGACTTATGAAAATTTTTGGATTAATAATAACTAAATCAGAGTCGGTTGGAGCGAGTAGCATAGTTTTGAACATTATTAATCCGTCTTCACTTCATCCGTCTTCATTTCATTACGCCGGACAAGTTTACGCCAGACAGGTTTTGAATTTTGATATTGTTTAGTATTTAAAAATTAGGATTTAGAAATTAAAAATTAGTGCTTCGGAATTATTGATCCGTCTTCGCTCTGCTACGCCGGACACGGTCCCGTCTTCGCTCTGCTACGCCGGACACGGTCCCGTCTTCGCCGGACAAGTTATGTTAATTAAGAAACGCTATACTAGTACGATAGTATGCTTTATTGCCATCTTTTCGTCACACCATTTCACTCTAACAGATTGTTGCACTTGATGGGGATGCGATAAATCGCATACCTACAGTGCACAATCACTCTGGCTCCCCATCT
>JAYENB010000222.1:0-2164 GCA_034721855.1 Bacteroidota bacterium | reverse complement strand
AATAACGAAGTAAAATGAAATGAATAGTGTTTGTGTTAATTTTACACTTGGATCGCAAATTAGTTGGCAATAAAGCAGTTGGCAATTGGCAAAAGACATTTCCCTTTTTGCCTACTGCCTACTGCCAACTAATTCAATAGAACCAAATATTACTAACACCATTTTATTTAAATTGAGCCATTCCCTTTAATAAATGCAGTGTTATACCATTTGTTTCTTGATAAAAGTGTGAGTATATCTCATTTTTTACTTGATTAAATTGTATTTACACGATGTGGGTTTGCTCTCAGCCATGGTAAAGATTGATCCCAAGGCGCTCATTCAGGGGACGGATTTGTTTTTACAGTTTAAAGGTGCACTTACAGAACAGTTTGTGTGTGAGCAACTACAAAATATTGAAAATTCAGAAATAGGATATTGGACAAATGATAGAAGTACATCTGAAATTGATTTTTTATTACAAACAAATGCAGATGTTATTCCGATAGAGGTGAAAGCTGAAACAAACCTAAAATCGAAAAGCTTTAATCTTTTTTGTGAGAAGTATAAAGCTCAAAATGCAATCCGAACCTCTTTATCAAAATACAAACAACAGAGTTGGATGACTAATGTTCCTCTGTATGCTATGGGTATAGAGTTGTAAAAAATGCACCGAACTCTATTCCTCCAATAACCTATTGACAAGCACTAATTAGAGTCTGTCAATAAAGTCAGTGTCTGATTCATAATGTTCGAGTTCAAGTTTACCCTGTAAATTTATTGTACAGGGGCTTGCGAAGTATTGGCAACCAGGAGTTTACTGGCGTAAATGACTGGTTGTCAATGCGAGCGTAACGCAGAAATCGGACATTATGGACGGACACTAATTAAAAAACAGAAAAAATCTGTGTAATCTTGGATTGAACAAATACTATTATTACCTTGTTGAAGAAAAAACAAAATTGATCAGTTATGGAAGATAAAAAGGTATTTAATTTAACAAAAGATGTGAGTTGGGTAGGAGTGCTTGACCGTGATATTGAGACTTTTGATGTGGTGATGACAACGGAATATGGCACTACTTACAATTCGTATTTCATCAATGCAGAGAAAAAAACGCTGATTGAAACGGCGAAGGAAAAATTCTGGGATGTGTATAAGGCAAAACTGGATCAGGTCACCGATATTTCAGATATGGAATATATCGTGCTCAATCATACAGAACCTGACCACTCGGGATCGTTGAAGCATGTGTTGAAAATGGCACCTAAGGCCACGGTGGTAGGTACAGGACAAGCCATAAAATACCTACATGAGATTGTAGGAGAGGAGTTTAAATATCAAATAGTCAAAGACGGAGATACGCTTGACCTGGGGAACAAAACATTGAAATTCATTAGTGCTCCCAATTTACATTGGCCCGATACCATGTACACATGGTTAGAAGAAGACGGAATCTTGTTTACATGTGATTCTTTCGGTGCGCATTATTGTTCAGATGACATGATTGACGGGCAGGTTAATCAAAAGGATTATGAGGACGCTTTCAATTATTATTTTGATGTGATTTTGAAGCCATTCAGTAAATTTATGCTGAAAGCCATTGATAAAATCAAGCCCCTGGATATCAAAATGATTGCTACCGGTCATGGCCCTGTGTTGAAAGACAAATGGCAGGATAAAGTGGATAAATCCGCCGCCATGGCTCAGGCCTATCTAAATGCCAATGAACATAAAGCACCAAAAGTACTGATTGCGTATGTTTCGGCTTATGGCTACACGGGTGAAATGGCAGAAAGCATCGCTGAAGGTATCCGTAACCGTGGTATTGAAGTTGATATTGTGGACATTGAACACATGCTCCCCGGTGATTTGGACAGCAACATTGTACAGGCAGACGCCTTGCTTATCGGTTCACCAACGATAAATCAGAACATTTTGATGCCGGTGTACAAGATGTTTGCCCTCATCAATCCCTTACGTGACAAAGGCAAACAAGCTGCAGCCTTTGGTTCTTACGGATGGAGCGGGGAAGGCGTAAAAATAATTCAACCTGTGTTGTCCGCTTTAAAGTTAAAGACACCACTTGAACCGCTGGCCATAAAATTCAGGCCCGATGCTGACAACAAACAGGAACTTGTTGAATATGGAAAGCAGTTTGCGGACAGCATGAAATCGTAGTGAG
>JAYENB010000221.1:0-2177 GCA_034721855.1 Bacteroidota bacterium | reverse complement strand
GAAGGGCGGAGTAATTGGGCTGAAGCCCTGATTATAGCTATAAAGAGCTTTTTTTTGGCTAAAACCTTAAAGCTTTTTGATCCTTCAATTGCTCTATCCTCAATTGCTCTGTCCTCAATTGCTCTGCCTCAATTGCTCTGTCCTTCAGGGCAGAGATAATTGAGTGCCCCGAAAAAAAACTTAGGGCTTTAGCCCTTTTATTACTTTTAATCATCATATTTTTCAAATTTAATAGGGGAAAGCCCTTGCGCCCCGCCCTGAAGGGCGAGGTAATTGGGCTAAAGCCCTGATTTTTTCTATCATTTGACAAATTCACGTGATGTTTTATGATTTCCGTTTTCTGTTATTGCTTGTATGGTGTAAATGGATGAGGCGAGTTGACTGACATCAAGAAAACGCCTTTGTCATAGTGTTGTAAATAGATTTTTTGGGGGTGTATTTTCATCCCAATTTCTTTTAATTTATTATTGATAGGATTTATTACACTGAGCAATTTTTCTTTCCTTGGATGTACAAATATCATATCATCCACATACCTGCCATAGTATTTTATACCCAATTCGTTTTTTATGTAATGGTCAATTTTATTTAAATAAATATTACCAAATACCTGAGATGTTAAATTACCAATAGGCAAACCAATACCATCAGGTTTATTAAATAAACTTTTATCATGAGGAAGACTTTTCCATTCAGATTTTTTTCCTTTAATTCTGCAATTATTTTTAACATTAATAAATATGGTTTGTTTTAATAAATAATCAAGTGTTTCAAAATCAATTACTTTGGGATTAAACTTTTTGGACAATATCGTATTTATTTTCTCATAAATTATTTTATGTTGCATATTCATAAAATACGATTTAATGTCGAGTTTTAATATATAGGCATCATTCTGATAATTATCTGTTGCCGAAAGTAAAAAATGTTTCACCCTGTTTATACCAAAATGTGTGCCTTTGCCTTTACGGCAGCTATACGTGTCATAAATTAAATAATTATCAATATTTTTATAAATACTGTTGTATATTATATGGTGTATAACGCGATCAGAAAAGTCTGCTGCAAATACCTCACGTGTTACGGGTTTATTGACAATAAAAGCTATAGATGATTTTGGCTGATAAGTTCTATTGATAACCTGTTGTGCCAAATCATATAAGTTTTTTTCCTGATTAATTTCAAATGCAATTTGATTATATGTATTCCTTTTATTTTTTCTTGCATTTTTATATGCCAGATGGAGATTATACAGTAAATCGGGAAATTTAGTTTGATTTTTCATTGGTTTTTTGTTTTATACATGGATTGTAATTCTGCAACAAATTGCATGGTTTCAAAGGGTGTTTTATTCGCCAATGGATATGTTTTTACACGATCAATAATAATCCCATCTATCTCATTTTTTTTAGGGCTATATGTATTGCTTTTTTGGACCATATCTTTAATACGCTCATTTACTTGCTCATTATTTAAAATATTGTTGCATTTAAAAACAAAAACACTCTCTTGCACTTCCTTTATTTCACTAATCCAATTACTTTTAATCCTGTTTTTATATTCATCCCATTTGCTTGCAGGAAAACCCATACTTACTAGATATCCATCTATTGTTTTAACAAACTTATGATTTAATTTAAAAGGCTTTATATTATCATACCACCAAAATGCACTTTTATTGTAAAGCCTGTAAAAAAGACCCTCGTCGTGGACGAGTATTTTATCCGGGTTTTCTTTTTCCAATTTTATAATTTCTTTTATACTAACCATAATTCTCAAAAAAAAATTGAAATCCCCTGCCCTACCCCAGTTGAATACTGCTCCGCAATTCTACGGGGTAAACGGGACAGGGGATTTAAGTGACAAAGTGTCACAAGTTCAAAGTGTCAATCCTTAATGCAGCGAACGCTAAACCCGTTTGCACGGCTGCAATAGACCATATCGGCAGCGCTGCTGTAGAAGTACAGGTATCTGGCGTTCGTACCGTCCACCGTACTACTCCAATAGTTGCCGAATGAGCCGGTAGTGCTGAGCGAACCATCGCTGTTGTACCGGTACCCGGCAACGGGAAGCTTAAGGGGGGAGCCGTAGGCGCCGGCTGCATTATTTGAAGACCAGGATGCACGCTCGTTGTCTAATTCTGTTTTGGTTGGGAGCCTGTAACCACTGGGACAGGG
>JAYENB010000220.1:0-11228 GCA_034721855.1 Bacteroidota bacterium | reverse complement strand
TTTTGTATCTAACGGGGTGAAAATTGTTAATAACTTACCTCCGTAACGGGTTGATAAGCAGTGATTTAAAAAACTTATCAACAGTGTCATAAAGTGCTGAAAATCAGGGGGTAAAATGTTCCACGTGAAACATATATATTTGACAATCAGGAATATAATACTTATCTTTGTTGTTGAAATATAAACAAGAGAAATATGTTTAGAAAAACAGACACATCACAACAAATTTCTTTGTTAAGTAACGTATCCCAGCACCTTACAGCGGATTCGTCAAAGCGATTTGCAGATGAAACGGCATGGCAAAATATTTTCTATAATCAGGTTGTACGCCGTATTGATGAAAATTTATTTTTGATATTGACCTTGATGATATGTTTTTTGGAAATCCCCCCAAAATGGATAATTTTCACATTGCACTTAAAAGAATTCTTGATAATATTGTAGAATTAAAAAAGATACCAACGGAAAATAGAACATATGACTAAAAAAGAAGAAATCAAAAATAAAGAAAAGAAATTATTGGAACTGACAGGTTCATTTTGTGCCCAAGAATTAGATGATGACTATTATCGACTTTGTGAAAAATTAATATTGAAATTAGGGAGAAAAAGAGATGTTCCATTCAAAAGTGGGAAAATTGAAATTTGGGCAGCCGCAGTTATACACGCTATTGGTTCAATAAACTTTTTATTTGACAAGTCATTTGAACCATACGTAACAGCAGAACAAATAAGTGAATACTTCGGGACAAAAAAATCGACTGTTTCAAACAAAGCAAGACAAATTAAAGACATGTTTAAAATGGGATATTATAATTCTGATTTCTCAACTCAACACATGATAGAAAATAACCCGTTTAATGACATGGTTATGGTAAATGGACTTATTGTTCCTTTATCGTCAATTCCAGAAGACTTACAAGAAATGGTAAAGAAAGAAAGAGCCGAAGGACGGGATATAGAATTTACTACTTAACAAGAATAAAAGAAATGCCAGTTGGTAACAATGTATATAGTTCATGGCGGGTGAAGTGCTAAATATGAGAGGTTTAGCAACAAATAAACATCGGTGTAGACTGAGTTTTGTGTTTTAAAACCGCCACAAAACCATATACTCAACGTTGCCAAACCCCTGCTATCCCTCCAGCCCTGATGCATGTCAGGGAGGAAGCTCTGAAAAATAATCACAATTTACAATCTACAACACAGCCTGTATCCCTACACTCTAAGCCGGCATTTGCCCCATGCAACAGGCTCCGGCTGTATGCCACGTGCCCGAAAGGCATATCAAAAGCCACGGGGTAGCGGTAATCAGAAACCGCTTCGGCAATGATGTCATAAGCTGATTTTCCGAATTCTGTATCCTGCATATCAGTGAATTGTCCCACCAGTAATCCCGCAAGGTTTTTCAGTTTGCCACCTAGGCGCAAGTTTTGCATGATACGGTCAAGGTGATACAGGTGTTCACCAATATCTTCAATAAAAAGTATGGCACCGTTCCAGTCAATGTCATAAGCTGTGCCGCGCAAGGCATACAACATGCTCAAGTTGCCGCCCAGCAGAACGCCTGTTGCTTTGCCCATGCGGTTAAGCGGGTGGGAGGGAGCCTGCAGGTCGGGATTGTCACCGCGCAACGAGGCAAAAAAGTGATTTACAGCCTCGCTGCTGCCGGAAACCAGGTCTTTGGCCATGATGCCGTGCAAACTTGCCAGTCCGTGATTGAAAGCAGCCACATGCAGTGCTGTGATGTCACTGTACCCGATCAGCCACTTTTGTTGTTCCACCGCTGCATCAAAATTGATGGTATCAACAATCCGCATGCTGCCATACCCGCCGCGGGCACAACATACCGCTTTTACTTCGGGGTTATCCAGGGCGTGCTGCAGGTCAGCAAGTCTGTCTTCATCCGTACCTGAATATGTATGAAAACTGCCTTTGGCATGGGGGGAAATGCTTACCCGGTACCCCCCGGCTGTGATTCTTTTACCTGCGGCATCAATCAGGGAGGGAGCAATTTTGCCTGCCGGGCTAACAATCTCTATGCGATCGCCTTTTATTAACGGTGCGGGATAATTCATAAGTTTATTTTATTTCAATGGTCATCTGTAACAACCTTTAGTTGTGAAACGGAAATTTATACTTATATCCCGGTAATAATCATTATCCTTAAAAAAATAGATTCTGGCATTAAGATTTCATGACATTTTAAATATTTTTAAAACCATGTTTTATTGTTTCACATTTCCTGAATGCTGATATACTTTTAATAATTCAAAAATCATTTAAAACAAATACCTGGTCACCATTGTATTTTTGTGAAACCATTTTTTCAGTTTCTATTCTCTCATTTTGTTTTGAAAATGCATCTAAGGCTAATGATATCTTTTTTTCATTAATACATGGCTCGTAAGTATCCTTATCAAAAAATTCTTTTAATCCATAGACAAAATTGGTAGAATGTATATCGTAACCATTATCATCAAAAAATTCAACCGTTTCAATGTCAGGTAATTTGTCTTTTGGATTATCTCCAACAGAAAACACAGATGGGCAATTTTTTTTGCGTTTTAGGTTCTTCCAGAAATTATTATTAATATTTGCTTTTGAGCCATGATGTGGAACTTGAGTTAAAATACATTCTTTTTTAATTACTTTCTCCAGGTTATTAAAACTTCGTTTTATTGCATCTGATGTTAACAAAATACTTTTTGAATTATTACTAATACACAAAACTGTACCAAACTTATTAATGTCATCATAAGTTAAGTTTTCATCTTCAACAACCTTATTTATTTTTTTTGAAAAGTCCTGGATTATATAATCCCGAGGTCCCAAAATCTGCAGTTTAATAGTTTCTGTTAATGGAATACATTCTGTTTTTGAATTTACAGCATTACTTTCATGGATATAATTCTTGTTTAATTTCTCAAATGATTTAAAAAATTTTGAAATGCTTACTTCTACTTTTTTACTTTTAGAAATTTTATCATAAATTTTTAAAATATTTGCCGTTGATAAAGTATGTAGAAAAAATTTAACAGAAATATTTTTGTAATATAAATAGTCAAATAATTCAGGCATTCCTGAAAAATGGTCATAGTGAAAATGACTTAGCAAAATGAAATCAATGTTAGAAATAGATTTTTCTTTTAAATAATTAACTGTTGGATTTATTCTGTTTTTTTTATTACAATCAATTATACCAATTCCATCTTTACCTTGATTATTCCATTCAATTATAATTGAATCCCCTTGTCCAACATTTTTAAAAGTAACCTTTATCAAAACAATTCATTTTTTAAATATTGGATTGTTTTTAAAAGCTTCATACAAGTTAATGCTTTTAAAATGTTCGTCTTTTACAAGTCCACTTTTATTATCATGAACTTCAAGCTTCATTTCGTTTTTACGAGTATAAAACCGCAATAAGAAAAAATATCCTTCTTTTATTTCATAACCATCAAACAAATCTTTATCAAATTCTCTTTCCTCGTAAATTTTATTTTCTTTATCAACCAAACATTCTAAAACAACTGTTGTTCCAGTTACTTCAATTAATCTTGCATGTATATTTTCTGAATTATTCCAATCCCTTATTAGAATTTTGCTATCAGCTAAACTGGCTTGTTCAACATCTTGTTTTTCACTTTCATAAACACCTCGCTTACTAAAATCAAATAACTCAAAAAGCATTTTTTCTTTCTCATCATGAAAATCACTTTTCTGATCGTTAATTTTAGTAGAAAAAGATCTATCAATATCCCAAGATCTCACAAATTCATCTTGATTCTCTTTTTCTAATATTTCAATATTTGCATTTAGTTTATTATTAAACATAATTCTAATTATTAAAACTTATTATTATTTTTTCTGAGTCTTTCAATAAATTTTTAAATTTGGTAAAACTAACAGATTTCTCACTTTGAAGCGCATTCAACTCACACATAAAACCCACGTTATCAAATAAATCTTTATTATAATTTGAATTAAATGGTGTCAACTCATATTTTTTTATATCTGATTGCCCAAAGTTTCCAAATATAAATCTATAATCAGTTTCATTTTTTGAAAATTCATAAGTTACTGCAAAATCACTCAATTCTCCAAAAGGATTTTTTTTCAGGAAGTCTGTATTTTTTTCTATTGGATCAATATCAGATGAGTTTATTATTTCTACAGCATGAGCAACAATTACATGTCGTAAGGTTTTAGAATAACCGTTGAATATTTTTATGTCTTCATAAACATCCCAAAACAAATCTAAATAAATATTGTTTTTCTTTAGTTTTGAAATATCCCCTTCAAATACAAAGCTCAAGCTGTTTTTACTTAAGAAAAAAGCAATATTTTCATTTTTGAATATTATTCGTATATTTTCATCAACAGTGTTTTGGTTTTCTATCTGATAACGTACTTTCTCAAAACTGAAAATCTTTGGAATTATTTGCTTGTATTCATCTTTAAATGAAAGAATATGAGAATATCCAATGTTATATTGTAATTTTCTTATTTTCATGACATGGCAATTACTTAAATTAATCATTGACAAAGATATAAAAATATCAAATCAATACAATAATAAAAAAAGATATGATTCAATATTTTTACAAAAAATCTGATACCACAAAAGGATTTTTTACATTCATGTTGTTACAATATTAGTGTTACAATAAATATGTTACAAATATAATGTAATAATTTGGGAATAATCAGTCTATAGAATCCAAAAGATTATCAACATCTGATTTTAAGCGTGGTAAATGCCGGATCGTTTCAGCATTTTGTTGCCTGAATAAACCTTAAAATCAGGATTGTTCCCAAGGTAATCATAAATTGAACTAATACTGACTTGAATATCGTATAATAGTTTTTTAGTTAATTTATCCATAAAGCAATGTTTTGTCTGTATTCAGGGATTCAATTAAATAAGGATTTTTTATTGACTTATCTGTAAGCAAATCAACCTGACGATTCAACAGAAATTCAAATTTTTCTACCAGGTTGAAATATGTATCGGCATAGTCGGCATAGGGCATCTCCTCAAAACTAACAAGAAAATCAATGTCACTGTCATCGGAAAAATCATTACGACATACAGAACCAAATGCAAACAATTGCCGAACCTTGTGTTTTCGGCATATTTTCCTGATTTTATCAATATTTTGGCTTAATATAGGTTGCATAACAATAAAACTTTATCAAATATACGAAAAAATTCTCAACAGGTTGCTTTCTGCATTTTATCAGTACAAGCGCTTTCCCTGCACCCATGTACCAACCACATCAGCATCAAGCACCTGCTCAGGAGACGCTTTCATCAAATCGGTATCCAGCATCACAAAATCGGCAAATTTTCCTTTTTCCAGGCTGCCGCGGGTACTTTCATCAAAGCTGCCTTTGGCTGCCCAGATGGTCATGGAACGTAGGGCATCTTCACGGCTCAGGGCATTTTCCATCTGAAAACCACCTTTGGGTGAACCATCATGGTGGGTGCGGAATACCGCTGAATAAAAAGTGTTTAAGGGGTTGATTTCCTCAATGGGAAAATCCGTACCATTGATGATCCAGCCGTTTTGCTCCAGCAAATCCTGATATACATAAGCGGTTTTGATGCGTTCTTTTCCTAGCCGGACAATAGCCCAGTCCATATCCGAGGTGCAATGCGTTGTTTGTATGCTGGGGATCACGCCTATTTGGCCAAATCTTTGCAGATCAGCCGGATGTACCGTTTGGGCATGCTCTATGCGCCAGCGGTGGTCGTTTTTGTCTTTCACAAAGGGTGTGTATGTGTCCAGGATAAAACGCAGGGCAGAGTCGCCGATACAATGTGTACACACCTGGTAGCCGTTTTCTGCGGCCATTTTACAGTGCTTTTTGTAATATGCCTTATCTTCCAGGATAAAACCTGTGTTGCCCGGGTCATCGCCATAATCCTCAAGCAGGCAGGCGCCGCGGCTACCCAGTGCACCATCACTGAAGAGTTTGATCGAATGCACTGTCAACCGGTCAGTATGGTATGGCCCTTTGCGAATAAATCTGTCATAATTTTCTTCTGTCGGGTAAAGCATCACGTTGTTCCGGATTTTCAGATCTCCGGCTTTGTAAAATGCATCCAGCCACTCCACCATTTGTTTGTCAAGCCCTGCATCAGTAACCATGCTCAGTCCCACTTCAAAACAATTGGCTTCCGCTTTTTTCAGGGCAGGCAACCATTGTTCTTTGGTCGGTTCAGGGATGAGTTTGTACACATTATCCATGGCATTGTCAATCAGCAGGCCTGTAAGCTCACCATCTTTTTTTACATACTCCCCGCCTGTACAGCTTGCATCAGGCGAAATGCCGGCCATTTCAATTGCTTTGGAGTTCACCACGGCAGCGTGGCCATCAATGCGCACTAAGTAAACCGGTTTATCAGGCCACAGCCCATCAAGTTCCGTTTTGTCGGGATACGCTTGTTCCGGCCAGTCATTCTGGTCCCAGCCCCTGCCACACAACCATGCATCATCAGAAGCCTCATCGTGTGTTTTAAGACGCTCCAGCACCTCATCAAAATCCGCAGCATCACGCAAATCCGCGTAACGGTACAAATTTTCAGCGTACCCGGTAAAATGCGCATGAGCATCAATGAACCCGGGATACACATATTTCCCTTCCAGATCAAGGCTATTTTTGCTGTGCCAGGATGCTTCCATGTCGGCGGTGGTCCCTGTATCTGCAATTTTCCCGTCCTTAATTACCATGGCTTCCACCCTTGAAAAATCTGCATCCACGGTATAAATTTTTCCGTTCACCAACATCAGGTCGGCTTGTTCTTTTTTACATGCTGTCATACCTAACAATATTATTACGCTCAATAAGGTAACACCTTTTACTCTCATAAACAATAAATTGATATCTTGTTCAACAAACATACAGAAAAATTTTGGTTTTATGGCTTTTGATGATGATTTGGGCGCCCCCCTGCCTCGCTATACATCCCACAGCACTGTCAGGCAGGGTCGGCCTCCGGCTTCTATCTCCGTACTCCTCTGCGGGTGCTGTAATATGCGTGAACAGGAGTTTCACTAAAGCTTCACTCTGTCACGCATACAGCACCAACGCATCGGAGCCCGCAGGATAATCCGCCTTCGTCCTTGCGCGGGCATAGTTGCTTTCAGATAAAATATCGACCATGTTGACAATATGTTCTCTTCATGCTACAGAACGACCTGTTATTTTACCCAATTTAGGAATCTTTCTAAAGATGAACCATAAACCATGGAGATAGGCATCTCGTGCCATGAATGATGTTGCGGACGACCTGTCACGTGTCTTAATCCACCGACCACGAACGTGATGCGTTGAGCTTAGTCGAAACGGGGCGAATAAGAATACCCCGGATGAGGGAGGTTTACCGACCGTAATCCGGGTGTTTACAAGCACCCATAATGCCCTTTTGGCACGTAAATTTGCTTTTTCTGCAAATTTCGTGACAAAAGAACATAGGCTTTAGACCTGAATCTTGTAAACCTTTGCGACATTGCGACTCTGCGGTGAGGAGCTACTTTTGCTGATACTGATTAGTTACTATTATTTTATAGCTACAATGATTAGTTCCAATCTTTTTTTTATTCCCCCAAAAACCTCTATCTTTATGCTTCTTTAAATCAAATAAAAATTAAAAAATAAGTATTATGACAGACATTAGAAATTTAAAACCGGAAGCCCTTTGGAAACATTTTTATGCGTTGACACAAATTCCGCGTCCGAGTAAAAAAGAAGGTGCTGCAAGTGATTTTGCCAAAAAGTTTGGTGAAGGACTTGGATTGGAAACCCACGTAGATAAAGTTGGAAACGTTATCATCCGCAAGCCTGCAACACCAGGCATGGAAGACCGTAAAGGCGTTGTCCTGCAAGGCCATCTTGATATGGTGCCTCAGAAAAATTCCGATGTGGAACATGATTTTGAAAAAGACCCCATACAAGCCTATGTTGATGGCGACTGGGTTACTGCCAAAGGAACCACACTTGGAGCAGATAATGGCATGGGTGTAGCGGCAGCAATGGCTGTGCTTGAATCCAACGAATTGAAACATCCCATGATTGAAGCCTTGTTTACGATTGATGAGGAAACCGGCATGACCGGTGCCAATAACCTGGAAGGCGGATTGCTCATAGGGGATATCCTTATGAACATGGACTCTGAAGATGAAGGTGAATTGTATGTTGGTTGTGCTGGTGGTGTGGAAACCAATGTGTCAATTGATTATGACATGCAAAATGTCCCCGAAGGCGCCAAAGCATTTAAAGTACACATGAAAGGCCTGAAAGGCGGACATTCTGGTTTGGATATTCATCGCGGACGTGGCAATGCCAATAAACTCATGTTCCGGTTGTTTAAAGAAGCTGTTGATAGCACTGGTTTGAAAGTAGCTGAAGTGTCCGGTGGTGACTTACGCAATGCAATCCCACGTGAATGCGTGGCTGTTGTCACGGTTGATGGCGACAAAGCCGAAGAATTTTTGGCACTCACAAAACGTTTCCTCGCAGCCATACAGGAAGAATACAAAGAAGCCGAAGATAATCTTGGACTTGATGTTGAAGGAACAGGTATCCCGGATGGGGTTTTGAAAGATGATGACCTGAAAAACTTGGTTGAAGCGATTTTTGATACACCTCATGGTGTCATTAAAATGAGTGAAAGCGTGGAAGGTCTTATTGAAACTTCCAGTAACCTGGCTATTGTTGAATTGAAAGCAGGGAAACTTGTCATCAAATGCCTGACCCGATCTGCTGTGGACGAGGAAAAAATGAAATCAGCCGAAGGCATAAAAAAACTGTTTGACAAGATAGGTGCTGAAGTAACTTTTACGGGTGAATATCCCGGATGGAAACCCAACATGGATTCTGAAATTATGAAAACCATGGGTAAAGTGTATGAAGATTTGTACGGGAAAACCCCGGAAATAAAAGCCATACATGCTGGTCTCGAATGTGGCATCCTTGGCAATGTATATACAAACTGGGATATGATTTCATTTGGGCCCACAATCCGTTACCCGCATTCACCCGATGAAAAAGTAAACATCGAAACCGTAGAAAAATTCTGGAACTGGTTGATTCACTCATTGGAAAACATACCTAAGAAATAATCACATTGATTAACACATTCACATTAAAAGGGACATTTTTGGTCCCTTTTTTGTATGTTTTGATGATCATGCTTGTATTTATTCAGATGCATGCATTTTTTACTGCCTGTTATTGCTGAGATGCAAAGAAATGGAAAATAATGAATTGGCCACATAGACAGTTAATAACTATTGTTTTGAACCATATAAGGATTATAAGGTCATATAAGTTTTTCTTATAATCCCTTATATGTCTTATATGGTTTGATTATTTTAGGTTGATGTTAACAGTTCAATTTACAAATTTTAATCTTTGTAACCTTGCCCGGCGACAGACGGGTTTGCGGTGAGTAGTTCCTTATGCTTAAAACCTGATGTCTAACGTGACTTCATAAATGGTTGATGGAATATCACTAAGTCCCTCAAGGAAATGGTCATAACTCAGGATAATTTTATTGTTGTTGTAAAACTTCCATACCGCACTGACAATAATCCGTTCTTCGGCAAACGCATCGGTGTATTCAAGGTTTTGATAGTCATATCGTACCCACGCTCCAAGCCCTGTGTTGGGGTGTCTGAATTCCCCGAAAAGTGAATAGCCATCGTGGGGAATGCTGGTGTTTGCAACAAGGCTGACAAGATCATCACCATAGCTGCCCAGGCCTTGATAATACTGCCCTGAAAACACAAAATATTTGTGTTCATAGCCCAGGTGAACCCCATTGAGCCTGAACGTGTTGTTCCATACGCTGTTTCCGTGTCCCCAGGCACCATGATAAGTGGCAAGCAATCCACCAAAATGTTTAGGAAACGGCCTGAAAGTAAAACGCCATTCCAGGGTTTTGTTTTTGTTTTCTTCCAACGCATGATAACCGCCGCCGTTAAAAACGCCCAACACCATGTTTCCGTATGTCCCGGGGCAGGCTGTTTCAAAATCTGATTGCTCATAAGGATTGCCAATGTCGCTGTAATAATGAATGCCAAAATCTGTGGAGTTGATAACATTGGTGCGTTCCAGGAACATTTTTCCCTGCGACCTGTAAATGTTTATGTCCTGATCATAACCAATCCATGGCCTCGGTGTAAGGCCGGTTTTAATGTTATTGCCCGTAAAAAACAAAAAATCCGGAATGTCAAATTGCGCATACAGGTATTTAAGGCGCAGTTCAATGTTGCCTTTGTCCATGCCTTCGCTGTCAATGGTTATGTCCGGTGTGATACGGCCCGATAACCAGGGTGTGATTTGTTTTTCATAACTGACATAAGCACGTTTTAGAAGAAATTGATTATAATCTTCTTCTTCCTGATGCTGAAATCCCATGAACCATTGTCCGCTGAATTTGTCTTGCGCATGCCCGGCTAGTGACATACACAAAATGAGTGTTACCCATATACTGTATCGCTTCTTCATAATGCGGACTAAAATAATAAAAACCTGAATACCTACTAAAATCCCGGGGAAAATAAAATATGTTTTTTTTACTCGGAGTGTAACTCAAAGCTGTGCGCCGCCAAGAGTAGAAAAAAGAATGTTTCCCATCTCGTGGATTTTTTCAAAATAACATTTTTTTGTATCTTTGATGATGTATTAAGCTTTTTCTATGCACTTCAATCAAGGACATCTTTATCATATTTATAACCAGGGTAACAACAGGCAAAAGATTTTCTTTGAACGGAAAAATTATCTGTTTTTCTTAGAGAAAATATGTACCCATATTTTACCTTTTGGTGATATTATAGCCTATTGCTTAATACGCAATATGGTACAATAATAAACACACCCCATCCGGAAAATCAATACCCTCAAAGATGCTTTGATTACATCCATAATAACCCTGTTAAAGCAGGGTTAGTGAAAAGAGCAGAAGATTGGGAATTTTCTTCGTATCGCGATTATTATGAAAATAAAAACGGAACCTTGATTAATAAAAAAGCAACAAAAGAATTCGGAATCATTATAAGCGCAGGATAAGACACTAAGACCCTGAAGGACAATCTATGTCATGTTTTTTTGTTTATGCATATAGTTTATTACTTTTATAATTTAAAATACAACAAAATGAATATAAAACACAGCTTAATTTACTTTTTTATTCTGATCACGGTAAGCCTTTACGGA
>JAYENB010000219.1:0-2207 GCA_034721855.1 Bacteroidota bacterium | reverse complement strand
CGGTGATTGGTAAGCAGTAAAATGCAAAAAAAGAAAAACAACTCGAAAAACTAAAAAATACCTCTTAGCTAAACTGTTTATTGTGAGTATATTAGAAAAGAGTTATATGAGAGTATCAGCAAAAGTAACTACTCACTACAAAGTCACGAAAGCACGATGGGGCGATTGGGCGAGTTGGCAATGGGGCGAGCTGATAAACCTTTAGTTCTATATCTGCTCTTATTTTTCCTTATCAAAACTTTCATCACTCTATCTCACTATCTCTTTATCTCTCCGTCTCTCCGTCTCTCTATCACACCCTCCCGCGTGAGGGCGGAGGCGGTTAGCCTGCTGCCGATGAGCCTTACAGCCTGTTGCTGTGGCAGAGCGACCAGCGGGAGCTCCTGTCCACAGCATAACAGGCTAAAGGCGAAGCAAAGCAGCTAATAGCCGCAGACCGACCCTGATTTCTAAAGCGGGGCGTTTGAACTTTACGAAAGTTTGGAACTTTCGTAAAGTTTTTTTCGCCCCGCTTTAGAAATCAGGGACACGCCCTGTTAATAATAATAATAACTATCTCCATCACACCATGCTTTGATGTTTTTCTGTTGTCTTATAAAAAAAATCCTATTTAAAGGCAACCTTTTTTATTTCAATTACGTTTATAATATTAAACACTTAATCTTAACGATATGAAAAAATGTATTGTAGTACCGTATGATTTCTCAGAACCCGCCCAAAATGCCTTAAAAAAGGCATACGAAATCGCAAAGCAAATCGAAAAACCAATCGTGCTTATTCACATTGTCAAACGTGACAATGAAATTGAAGCCAAACAAAGCGAACTGGATAATGTTGCCTCGGAATTTTTAAAAGAAAAAGATGACAACATCAAAATAAAAGCAGTCGTAAAAAAAGGTTCTTTGTTTAAAGAAATCTATGAAACTGCTCAGGAGTATAATGCATACCTGGCTGTAATGGGAACCCATGGCAAAAAAACAATTAAAAAGGCAATGAAAGTGGTCAGTAAATTTGTAAAAATTGCTTTTTTGCTGGTGCAATACCCCGAAGACAAACTCATTTTCAATAAAATTTTGTTACCCCTGGATACAAACAAAAAAACAAGAGCCAACTTAAACTGGATAAAAAGCCTGAGTTATCATTTTGAACTGAAAGTATTTTTACTGTATCCTGTTTACAAAAGTGATTCAAAAAATTCCCTCGTAAAACGCAACCTGAGTTTTGCCGAAAAAATTCTTGATCGTGAACTGATTGATTACAAGGTCATCAGAGCCGATATCGACAACAATTTCACGAATGAAATTTTCAATAAAATCCGGGAATATGAGATTGATACGTTGACATTGATGTCAACAAATTATAAGGGATACATCAAACAAATAAAAAAAGAAGAAGACCTTGACCAATATAAGAAAACCCCCATTTTATGTGTTAATCCGAGAATTGATTTGGAAAAATTGGCCGGACTTACATAGTTGCGTTAATCCTCAATGAATCCTCAAACAATTCTCTTACGCCTGAGCTCCCCCGAGTTCAGGCGTTTTAATATGCTTTCGCCGGCGTTTTCAATATCATCTGTCAACATATCGGCATCAATGCATAACTTACCGTTTGCTTCTTCCATGTGTTTTGATGGTTCATTATTCAGCAATTGTATGTGTGCTGAAGGAAGAAACACATGCACCATGGAGTTACGAAACTGCTCGTACAACCTGTCGCCTTTGTTTAGCCTGGCGTATTTTCCCGGAAAAAGGTGATACAATGCATTCCGGAAGCGCTTTTTTGACTGCTGCTTTGCTTTCATTGGTTTGTCATCCAAAAAAGCCCCCAGTATTTCTATTGCCAGCGCCATCATGACAAAAGCCACATTCAGATGATCGTTTTTTAACACATCCCTGATTTCCTGTACAATGTGCTTGCGGATGTATTCTTCTTCTGTCATATAAAATTACGTAATCATTCTCGGCTAAAAATAATAATAGTTAAAAACAGTTACAAATGAAAAAACAGGCTCCTTATGAAAAATTGAAATTTTATCAAAACATTTGTGAAATTCGCAAATTGATTGTTAAACAATGTGGCTCAATTTAAATAAAATGGTGTTAGAAATATTTGGTTCTATTGAATTAGTAGGCAGTAGGCAGTAGGCAAAAAGGGAAATGTCTTTTGCCAATTGCCAACTGCCTTATTGCCAACTAATTTGCGAT
>JAYENB010000218.1:0-11287 GCA_034721855.1 Bacteroidota bacterium | reverse complement strand
GTGAAAATCTCGTCCCATGATGAACTATAAACCTGATGGACTTTTATTAGTACCATTAATGATTTTGTTGATTTAATAGCGTTTTTTATTTTTTGCGATTATTTTCAACAGTAATAACAATTTTTGTTATTTTTGACATTCGTAAAAATCTTGTAAGAGAAACAATTTATTTATAAACACATAAAAGTTTTAAAACAATGACAAACAAAAAACGTGTTTACACATTTGGAAACAAAGAAGCAGAAGGCAAAACAGATATGAAAAACCTGCTTGGTGGCAAAGGTGCAAACCTGGCAGAAATGAGCCTGATTGGGGTTCCTGTTCCGCCCGGCTTTACCATTACCACAGATGCGTGCATCGAATATAACGAAATCGGATATGAAAAAACCGTTGAATTACTGAAAGACGATGTAAAAAAAGCCATACAAGGCATCGAAAATATTACAGGCACAGAATTTGGGAGCAATGAAAATCCGTTGTTGGTATCAGTGCGCTCAGGCGCAAGGGTATCTATGCCCGGAATGATGGATACCGTTCTTAACCTAGGCTTAAATGAATATGCTGTGGAAGGCCTGATAAAAAAGACCAACAACCCACGTTTTGCCTGGGATTCATACCGTCGTTTCATTCAAATGTACGGCGATGTAGTAATGGGGCTAAAACCCTCTTCAAAAGAAGAAATTGACCCCTTTGAGGAAATCATTGAAGCGGTAAAAGAAAAAAAAGGCATTGACCTTGACACTCAGCTTGACGTTGACGATCTGAAAGAACTGGTTGAGAAATTTAAAAAAGCCGTTAAAGACAATACAGGAAAAGCATTTCCAACCGACCCATGGGAACAACTCTGGGGTTCAATCATGGCAGTATTTGACAGTTGGAACAACAAAAGGGCAATCTATTACCGCAACATGAATAAAATACCCCACGAATGGGGAACAGCAGTCAGTGTTCAATCCATGGTTTTTGGTAACATGGGTGAAAAATCTGCCACGGGAGTAGCCTTCACAAGGGATGCCGCTACCGGGGAAAACATGTTTAATGGGGAATACCTTATCAATGCCCAGGGCGAAGATGTGGTTGCAGGTGTCAGAACACCTCAACAAATCACTAAAACAGGTTCAAAACGATGGGCTGAATTTGCTGACATCTCAGAAGAAGAGAGAAAGAACAAGTATCCGTCTCTCGAAGAAACCATGCCGGCACTGTACAAAGAATTGTATGACATCCAGGAGAAACTGGAAAATCATTACAAAGACATGCAGGATATGGAATTTACCATCCAGGAAGGTAAACTCTGGCTGTTGCAAACACGTAATGGAAAACGAACCGGCGCAGCCATGGTTAAAATGGCCATTGATATGCTCAACGAAGGCCTGATAGATGAAAAAAAAGCGCTCACGCAAGTTGAACCAAACAGGCTGGATGAATTACTTCATCCTGTTTTTGATAAAGATGAGTTACAAAAAGCCGAAGGCATGACAAAAGGCTTGCCAGCTTCACCGGGAGCTGCTACAGGACAAATTGTATTTTTTGCCGATGAAGCCAATAAATACGAGGACTCCCTTCTTGTGCGCATCGAAACTTCCCCTGAAGATCTTGAGGGCATGAATGTAGCACGTGGTATTTTAACGGCACGCGGAGGCATGACATCACATGCCGCAGTAGTGGCAAGAGGTATGGGTAAATGCTGTATTTCAGGTGCAGGAAGCATAAAAATCAATTACAAAGCACGCACACTTACCATCGATGATAAATCCTACAAGGAAGGTGACTGGATATCACTGAACGGGACAACAGGAGATGTGTATGATGGCAAAATACCAACCAAAAAACCCGAACTCAGCGGCAATTTTGGCAAACTGATGGATCTGGCCGAAAAACATACTAAAATGCATGTACGTACCAATGCTGACACACCTGATGACGCTAAAGCGGCACGTGATTTTGGCGCAAAAGGAATCGGCTTATGCCGTACAGAACACATGTTTTTTGAAGGCGGACGTATTAAGGCAGTACGTGAAATGATCCTGGCTAGTGATGAAGAAGAACGACGCAAAGCACTGGATAAAATACTGCCATACCAGCGCGAAGATTTTGAAGGTATTTTCGAAGCTATGCATGACATGCCTGTAACCATACGCCTGCTGGACCCACCATTGCATGAATTTGTGCCTCATGATGAGAAAAATCAGGAAGAAATGGCCAAAGAAATGGGCATCTCGGCAAAAGAAGTTAAAGCCAAGGTGGAAGAACTCAGTGAAGTAAATCCCATGCTTGGCCATCGTGGTTGCCGCCTGGGGAACACATACCCTGAAATTACCGAAATGCAAACCAGGGCCATCATTGAAGCGGCACTCAACCTGAAGAAAAAAGACGTAAAAGCTATCCCCGAAATCATGGTACCACTTACCGGCAATCTGCAGGAAATGAAAATGCAGGAAAATATTGTCAGGGAAACCATCAGCAAGGTGTTTGAAGAATATAATGACAAAATAGATCACCTTGTCGGCACTATGATTGAAATTCCCAGGGCAGCACTTACCGCCGATGAGATTGCCCAGTCTGCAGAATTTTTCTCTTTCGGCACCAACGACCTGACACAAATGACATTTGGCTACAGCCGCGATGATGCAGGCAAATTTTTGCCCATATACATTGAGAAAGGCATTTTAAAACATGATCCTTTCCAGGTACTTGACCAGGAAGGTGTCGGACAACTGGTGGAAATGGGCATCAAAAAAGGACGCAAAACCAAACCGGATCTCAAAATAGGCATTTGTGGAGAACATGGTGGAGAACCAGCGTCTGTGAAATTCTGTCACAGGGTTGGCATGAATTATGTATCCTGTTCACCTTTCCGTGTCCCTATTGCCAGGCTGTCTGCTGCTCAGGCAAACGTAGAATAACACGACACGAATACCATGGCATAACCTACATAGTGTGTGTCCATAAAGTCGAACATTTATCTATATTGATTAATAAAATTCCAAAATACAAGCAACAAATAACAAAACTTGTCCGGCGAAGACGGATAAATTTCAATATTCAATGGTCGAAATTCCAAAACTTGTCCGGCAAAGACGGACTGTTTTGTAATTTGGTGCTTTTTATATAAGCTGTACTTTATTGACAGACTCTTAAAAATAGGAGGACATTATGGACAAACACTAATTAATCTTTCTGTTTTAAAATATATTATGTATTTTTGATATATTTATTAGTAATTAAATTGTTGATGTTCATTGGAACATAAAACAACAAAGTGAAAAAAGCAGTATTTACCATATTGATTTACTTTATGGCCCTGGTTATTGTAGGGTTAATAGGGCTGCAGTATTTTTTCATCCGCATATCGTATGAAGAAAAAAAAGAATTATACGATCAACACATTTACGCTGCATTGGTAAAAGCAACGAACAGGCTAAACAGCAGGCAAGCTATCATGTATGCCTATGATATGTTAAACAAAGATGCAAACAACAGCATTAAGCCCGTTGATCCAATGATGTTTTCTTTTAAATATCCGGATGGAACAAGCATTAATATTGAGTTTGACAGGAATGTTAGACCTGAACACTTATTAAACAATGAATTGGATCCTGAAGATTTTATCATAGACCAGGAGGATAAAATAGTGAACATGGAAGATTATTTTTGTGACATGCTCAAAAAGAATAAAAGTGAATTATTTGATTTGCTGGAGAAAATTGAAACTGAAATTAACATTCAAAACATCCCTTTTTCAAGAAGATACAGCAAAGAATCATTACACAAAATATTATCAGAAGAATTCCATGACCAGGGCATTAACAGCAAATTCAAATACGCTTTAGTGAAAAAAAAACATATCCATCCCCACTTAAAATCCAGTGAGTTTAAAAAGACAGATCTGCCAAGTGCATATAAAATCAGGTTGCTTCCCAATGCTGTGTTTAGCAAAGAAGAATACATTGCTGTCAGCTTTCCTGAACAAAATAAATTTATCCTGGAAAGCATTTCCTTACAAATAACACTTTCCGTCATTTTTGTGTTGATGATACTGATCACGTTTTTCATCACCACTTACGTTATCCTTCGGCAAAAAAAATTAAGCGAAATAAAGAATGATTTCATTAGCAACATGACGCACGAATTTAAAACACCAATAGCAACCATCAGACTGGCTGCAGATTCGCTGAAAAATCCAAAAGTCAAAAACAATGAAACTGCCAGAAAACAATTTACCGATATCATCTCACAAGAAACACACCGTCTTAATTCGCAGGTAGAAAAGGTACTTGAAATATCATCCCTTGATAAAGGGGATATAAAAATCAACCTTCAAAAACACGATATTCATCAAATTATAAAAGAATCTGTTAACAACATAAAACTGACCATAGAAAAACAAAACGGATCTATAGATATTCAACTCAATGCAGAACACCACAATTACTTGGTGGACGAAGACCACATGATAAACGTTATCACCAATCTGCTTGACAACGGGATAAAATATGCAGGGAATAAACAACCAGAGATTTCGGTAAAAACATACAATAAAAATAAATGGTTGTACATTGCTGTTAAAGACAACGGCATTGGAATGGACAACGCTACCATATCCAAAATATTTAACAAATTTTACAGGGCAAACAGCGGAAACATCCACAATGTAAAAGGTTTTGGATTGGGCCTGCATTATGTAAAGGAAATTATCAATGCTCACAAAGGCCTTATTGATGTAAAATCAACCCCCGGAAAAGGAAGTACTTTTATTATTAAACTCTTAAAAACATAAAGCTTATGAAAAAATCAATTTTTTTAGTTGAAGATGATGTGAATTTCGGTGTTGTACTGAAATCATATCTTGAAATGCATAATTTTAACGTCACGCACGTTGATGATGGTAAAGATGCTGTCCCTGCCTTTAAAAAAGGAAATTTTGACTTGTGTGTACTCGATATTATGCTGCCCAATGTGGATGGTTTAACCATTGCAAAAGAAATCCGTGATTTGAGTCCCGGGATCCCCCTGATCTTTTTGACAGCAAAATCTTTGAAAGAAGATGTGCTGAAAGGATTTGAAGTAGGTGCTGATGACTATGTTACAAAACCGTTTGATTCTGATGTTCTGCTTATGAAAATCAAGGCCATACTTAAACGTGTTGATCAACCGGAACAGTTTCAGCAACAATCTCCAATTAAAATCGGAAAGCTGGAATACAACCCCTCAATGCGCCAATTAAAGCATGGAAATGATATCCAAAAATTAAGCCCGCGTGAAGGAGAGTTGCTACTACTGCTTTTTAAACACAGGAATAATATGCTGAACAGGAATTATACCCTGAAAACTATTTGGGGGGATGATAATTATTTCAACGCAAGAAGCATGGATGTATATATCACAAAACTCAGAAAATACCTGAGTAAAGATCCAAACTTAAAAATTGAAAATGTACATAGCAGTGGTTTTATTTTATATGTTCCTGAAAAATAATTTCATATCTTTGAAACCTTTTTATTGAAGGTTACGTAACATAAATAGTGCGTGTCTATAAAGTCAGACAATTGATCAAAGTTCAAAGTTCAAAATCCAAAATAAAGAATTCATTGTATTATTGACAGACTCTAAATAATGTATAGTATGCATTTATTGAATATGTTTAAACGGTTGTTAACGGCAATTTTGCTGGCAATTATTAAGTTTTACAGGTATGCCATATCTCCCTGGACACCAAATGCGTGCAGGCATACGCCTACATGTTCCAGGTATGCTGTAGAAGCATTGCACATGCACGGGCCATTCCGTGGCGGATGGTTATCCTTAAAACGCCTTGCAAAATGCCATCCATGGGGCACTTCGGGTTATGACCCTGTGCCTGGTAAAATAAAAAACAACGTTAACACAAAAACATATGCGTCTAAAAAAGATATGAAACATTAACTTTAAACCATTGCATTATGAGTAATAACAATGAAAACATCTCCTTCTGGAACGAAAAATGGGAAAAAATTAAGATGAACAATGTCATTGAATCTGATCATTACGAAATTTCAAATTATGGGCGCATAAGGCGCTATCATCCGGATAAAAAAGAATACAGGATTTTAAAATCATCTTACATCAAAGGATATAAGATATTTGCTTTCAAGTCAGGAGACGCTACCAAAAGAACGGTTACCAAAACCATGCACAAACTTGTTGCCGAAGCGTTCTGCGAGAGGCCATCAAAAGACCATAAATTTGTAATACATCTGGATTTTGTAAAAGACAACAATCATTGCCAGAACCTGAAATGGGTCACACACGAGGAAATGTATGCGCATCATAAAAACAACCCCAATTACAAAAAAGGCATTGTCAGAAATTCAAAATTAACTGAAACTGATGTCATCAGATTAAAAAAGAAATTGGGAAGAAGTAAAAACAAACTGTATAAAATCGCCCGGGAATTCGGGATTACCCACACTCAACTCAATCGCATCCGTTCAGGAGAGAATTGGGGACACATCAACAACTAGTGTCATGTCAAACCAAATATGATGGTTAATTTGAAGTTATTTTTTGATTTTTTCAAAATAAAAAAAAGTAAGTATAGCCTTAGCTACGTGAGTCTTTTTTTTTATGAAGAAAAAACGAAAAAGAACAAAACTTGGGGCGTCATATTTGGCTTGACATAACACTAGGATAATTAATCTTTTGAATTTACTTTAATGATTTTAAACTCGGTGCGGCGGTTTTTGGCTCTTCCGGCATCTGTTGAATTATCTGCCACAGGTTCATTGAAACCATATCCCTTATAGGTTAACCGTTCGGCAGAAATACCGTTATTTATTAGGTAATCGTACACCGCTTTTGCTCTTTGTTCAGATAAGGTTTTATTGTATTCAGCGCTGCCCCTATCATCGGTATGGCCGCTGAGCTCAATGCTGACATCCGTATTTTTATGCATAAACTCGATCAACTTCTGAAGTTCAGCATACGACTCATCTTTGAGTTCATATTTGTCATAATCAAAGAAAATATTGTTCAACACAGCCGTTTGGCCTTCTTTGATAGGTTGCAAGGGAATATCCATTGTATAAGCGCCATCCGTTTCTTTCCAGTTTTTCAGTGAGAAATTTCCCGAATAAAATAAATAGCCCGTTTTATCCACATTGAAAGCGTATTCTTTTCCAACCGGGAGCACAACCAGGTATTTACCATCCACACGGTTGCTTGTCTGAATGGCAACCAAATCACCGGAAGACGGATCCAACAAACGACATTCGGCTTCTAACGGCTCTTTGGTTTCAGTATCATATACCTTCCCTTTTACATAAGTAACAGGATCAGGCTGAATGCTTTCCTGTAAAGCAAACTCATAAATATCAAGGCCGCCATGCGTATCCTCTCGCTCGGATGCTATCATTGCCAGGTCTCCACCGGCATTCACAATCAGGCTTCTTTCTTCCCCGTTTGTATTGATGGGATATCCCAGGTTTTGAGGGACACTCCATGTTCCATCTTGCTGCAATTTAGTGACAAACAAATCAAAACTGCCCAAGCCGGTGTGTCCGTCTGAAGCAAAAAACAAGGTTTTACCATCCGGATGAATAAACGGAGAACCATCAGCACCTTCGGAATTCACCACTTCCCCGAGATTTTCAGGTGTTCCGAATTCTAATTCAGGTGACAAGCTTGTTATTTGAACACGCCACAAATCATTTTTACCATAGCCGGATTTATCGCTGCTTGAATAATACAACCATTTGCCATCAGCCGACAAGCTCGGATTGGATTCCCAGTTTCCTGAATTCACTTCCGGGCCGAGGTTTTCAGGAATCCCCCATCTGTCACCTTCTTTATAGCTTGCATAAAGATCACAACTGCCATAACCATCCCTGCGGTTGCATCCGGTAAAAATGCACATATTTCCATCAACTGAAATACATTGTGCGCCTTCGTTGTTGAGTGAATTGATGGTTTTCCCCATGTTTTTCATGGGCATCCATTCTCCTGTGCTGTTTTTATGCGTTTCGTACAAATCCTCCTGATAACCCTCTGAATAATAATTCCTGCTGCCTGCCGGGATGAGCACTGTCGTCACCAGTGTGTGTTCATCCGCCGTAAGCGACGGCCAGTAATCATCGTATTTTGTGTTGACATTAGGTCCCAGGTTTACCGGGTTATAATCAACCGGGTTATCAACAGCATGCACAGAAAAAACAACGCGTTCTTTCACATCCTGATACATGGCATTGTTTTCAAGGTCGCTCTGGGTGTATTCTTCAAAACCATCCAGGTATTTTCCCGCTTCATGATAATTGCCTTTCCGGTAAGCCAGTTCAGTAGCTTTCAGGAAAAAGCCCGGGTCAAATTCCGGGGCTATACGTATTACTTCATGCACTGCATCTTCCATTTTTTCATAATACGCCTGATACTGGTAAATCTCGGACAACAAAACCCAGGCTTCCAAAAAATCAGGATCCTCGGTTTTTGCTTCGATAGCAGCAGATACAGCAAGATCAACCTGCCGGTTTGCCAGAAATTCCCGTGCATCCTCAAAATATTTTTTTGCTTTGCGGCTATCTGTATGCAACTCCGCTTTCTGTCCCAGGGAAACCCCTGATACCAACATCAACAAAAAACAAAAAACAGCGATTTTTCTCATGGTATTTGTAAATATTTATGCGTTTGTACTGATACTCGCCATTGCGGATGTTGCTTGACATAATCAACAACCCAGCGTTTGGTTTCATTAAAACGGCTCCACTCCGGTTGTAACAATAATGCACAATCATTATTAACCCGGTCCGCCATTTTTTCGGCCCAAACAAAATCTTCAGGCTTGTCATATATTATCACCTTCAATTCGCTTGCCAAACTATAAAATTCAGATAGAGGTTCTTTTTGGGGCTTGGGCGAAAGGCATATCCAGTCCCATGTCCCTGTCAACTTGTGGGCACCACTTGTTTCTAAGTATAGTTTTAAGTTGTGCTGATGACATTGATGTGTCAACAGGCTCAAATCATACATCAAAGGTTCCCCACCTGTAACAACAACAGAATGTGCTTTTGATTTTTCTATGGTCTCCACCAATTTAGATACAGGTGTCCATTGCTCAGGCTCCCAGTTCCATGTTTCTTTTGAATCACACCAACGGCATCCCAGGTCACACCCTCCGATACGAATAAAATACGCGGCTTTTCCTGTATTCAATCCTTCACCTTGTATGGAATAAAAAGATTCCAGTACAGGCAATGCATAAGGAGAATGTCGGTCTTTTGCAGGCATCATTTTTTGATGATTTTATTCAGAACATCACGGGCTGCATCTTTGTGTAACATAATGTTCATCATTTTCAGACGTATGTAATCTTCATGGAAAAAACGGTAGCCTTTGTGCTGTCCATCAAAACCACCGGCACCACTGTCTTTTATCAGATACCACATACCATCATCGGATTCCTGGTAGCCAACAATATGAATACAATGGTCATCAGTGGTAGCCTCATTATATAAACGCAGTTCCCTGCTGGAAGCATTGATATGGGCTGGCGGGATATCAAAATCCGGCACTATTGCTACCTCAGCCTGGCTATCATAGCCGGGTTCACTTACATCTCCACAAATGCAAATGGTATAACCATGTTTTACTGCCGACTCCACAGTGTGATAAAAATCTTCGAGCGACACATTATAATACTCATCGCTATGCCACCAGTTATCCGCCTCCACCAATTCATGTTTTTCATTGTATGGTACCGACATGGTTGACATAAAACTCACCATATCGCCGGCTTTGAAAGGCAGGGATTCATAAAAACTATTGGGAGTGTAATGCTCCCCTTCATAGTTGAATGTGTCAGGCATTGCTCCCATATAATTGTCTAATATTGCCCGCACATCTGCACACACCTGCTCTTTATTCCAGATATTTGTTTTTTTCACATGTTCCAGGTAAGTTTTCATTTCTTCAACCATTTTAGTGTGAGAATGGTATTCTCTGTATTCCGGTTTTCCGGGATAAACAGATGCCGGCACACAACCATACACAGGCATGATGCGTTTCAAGGCATTGGATTCACTCCCCTGGGCAAAATATGTTTCTCCACGTGTTTCTACAAAGTGTTCTGCCCTGTCAACATAATCCCAGTACACAAAAAACATTTCAGATAAATCCACTTCCTTATTATTTAACCGGAATATTTCCGATTCAAAAAAAGAAGTGGCAGCGAAGCACCAACAGGTTCCTGTGTTACCCTGCGATTGTGGTAATAAATGCCAGAATGTTTCATAACCGGAAATGTTCGTGGGATAATTACCATTAAAATCACAACTCAATAGCTTTGGCGTATCTTCCTTAAGTCGGGTATTATTTACCTCCCTGAGTATTACATTTTCATAAAACCCCTTTTCTTTTTCTCTGTATTCTGCTTTATCCGGTGGATTGAACCACTGGCACTGTCCCTGTTGAATGACAGATAACAAAACAATTGTAATGACGAATATTTTACGCATTTGCACATTATTTTTGACAAAATAACAAAAATAAAATGAGAATTTCTTTTTTGAACCCTAATAGCATAAACATTTTTTTATGGTTAAAAAAAAATGTATTTTTCCTGACAATTAAAGCAACCATTTAGGAAAAAGTAACGTCATAAAAATTGTTATCGTAAAATCAATGAATTATTACATAATTATTAATTAATAAAAAATCAAGGTATGAAAAGACTCAAATTACTATTGATCCTGAGCATTACAGGCAGTTTTGCTTTTGCTCAGACACCACATTATTGTGACAGCGTTCAAGCAGATTTCACTTCAACAGCCCCTGCATGTACAGGTGAACAGGTACAATTTTTAAGCACAGGCTATACCGGCCCCAACACTATACATGCATGGGATTTCGGTCCAGGAGCAACCCCTGCTGTTGATACGGCAATATCACCCGTGCCTGTTACCTATTCAACCAGTGGACTGAAAAATGTAGAGCTCACCGTTTATGACATCGTAACGGGCTGTATATCTTACAAAACCAAAGGCATTCAGATTTATCAAAATCCAACCGCCTCATTTATTGCAAGTGCAGTGAATGTATGTGTAAACGAAACTATTGATTTTACCAATACTGGCAGTTCTGGTGTTGAGTGGACTTATCAGTGGGATTTTGGCGCAGGTGCTGTCCCGGCTACATCAAATGCTGAAAATCCACAGGATATCTATTTCACAAGTAGCGGCACTAAAACAGTTACACTCAGTATCACAAACGGAGAGTGTACAGAATCAGCAAATCTTAACATAAATGTAGGTGAGACACC
>JAYENB010000217.1:0-2210 GCA_034721855.1 Bacteroidota bacterium | reverse complement strand
CACCAGTTAGACGCATGCGCTCAATGCCGTTGCTGATAAATTGGACATCGCAGGTATCAAGGGTTCCAAATAAAGCTTTATGGCAACTGCCACTAAAATCATTTCCTCCATCTATCCATTGTGCCTGTACATGATCAACCGATATGAGGAGTAAAATTGCCATAAGAAAAAGGCTTACACGCCGGAGTTTACTGTGTGTGTGTGTGTGTGTGTGTGGCAGCGGGTGTTGGCTATCTGTGGTGTGGTATTTTGGTTTTGTCTATTTTTCATTGTTCTATATTTTTGGGGTTCCCTTTATGCAAATATAACGAAATATTTTGGAAAAGGTTTCAAAAAAGGTGTTTTTTTGGTTTTTTAAAATAACATGTGTATTTTTATCATAATTGAAAAATTCAAACTTATGAAACTGCGACTTATTCTTTCCGACCAGTTAAACACTAACCATTCATGGTTCAAACAACAAAACGACAATGTTCTGTACCTGATGATGGAGACCAAAGAAAATCTGGATTATGTGAGGCAACATAAACAGAAATTGCTAGCAAAATTTGCATCCATGCGTTTGTTTGCCAATCAGCTTGAAAGCCAGGGACACAAAATCTGTTACATCCACCTCAACGACAAAGACAACGAACAAAATACGGGTTGGAACCTGTTAAAAACCATGGAGCAAAACAGGATTACCGCTTTTGAATACCAAAAACCTGACAACTACGATACGGATGTTGAGTTGAAACAACTTTGCGATGGCATGGATATTCCAACAACCATGGTGTCATCAGAACATTTTTTTACAGAAAGAAATGAACTGTCCACATTTTTTGCCGGGAAAAAACGACCACGTATAGAAAGTTACTACAAGCACCTGCGTAAAAAACACCGAATTTTTATGTATGAAGACGGAGAACCTTACGGGGGTAAATGGATTTATTTGAAGGATAACAAAGACATTTTCCCTGAAAAGAGCCCCCCTCCTGTTCCACTTTTGTTTCATCACAACCTGGCAGATATAGAAAAAGCGATTGATGAATCAGGAATTGAATGCACCGGAAAAGCCAACAGCCGGGATTTTGTGTGGCCACTTACGCGGAATGAAGCCATGGAACAATTGGACTATTTCATCAATACGCTGCTGCCGGAGTATGGAAAATATCAGAATACCATGACCATGCGCAGCTATACCTTGTTTCATTCACGCTTATCATTTGCACTCAACCAAAAGATGATAAACCCCCGCGAGGTGATTGACAAAGTTTGTGAAGCATACGAGAATAAGCACAATACCATAAGCCTGCCTCAGGTTGAAGCTTTTGTAAGAAAAATACTTGGATACCGGGAATACATGCGTGGAATATACTGGCAACACATGCCTGAATACCGGCATAAAAACCATTTGTTTGCAAAACGAACATTGCCGGATTTTTTCCGTGACGGTAATACTGATATGAATTGCATCAAACAAGTAATCAAGCAAAACCTTAATGAAGGCTGGTTACATCACATACAACGACAGGCAATTGTGGGAAATTTTTTCATGTTGACCGGTGTACATCCTGATGAAGCAGATACCTGGTTTTCATCCATGTTTGTTGATGCCAATGAATGGACGCAGTTACCCAACACAAGAGGGTTGAGCCAATTTGCAGATGCCGGAATTGTTGGTTCTAAACCGTATGCTTTTTCAGCCAAATACATCAGCAAAATCAGCGATTACTGCAATCACTGCAAATACAACAAAGGCAAAAAACTCACCCCTGACGCATGCCCGTTCAATGCATTATACTGGCACTTTTACCACCGCAACCGCAAACGGCTGTCGTGGATACTGCGTACAAAAAACATATATGAAACATGGGATGCGATGGAAGCCAAAACCCGGCAGGCTTACCTGAAAAAAGCGGATGCCTTTCTAGTGTCACTGAATCAGTGAAATATTGTAACCGTTCACGGTTTGAAATTAAAATAATAAAATCAAAAGCTAAAAGCTAAAAATAAGGGGTTAGGGGTTATACCGATAAACAATTTATTGGAATTGTCAATAATCATTAATAATAATATTATATATTACACGTTAGAACGCAACTTGGTATTAGTATCTTATCAATAATATTCATGTATTTTTTGGCAAAAAATTATATAATTTTGGATTTTGAGCTTTCCGGTTTATCCGGGTTAGGAGTTAGGATTTAGGATTTAGAATTTAGAATTTA
>JAYENB010000216.1:0-11379 GCA_034721855.1 Bacteroidota bacterium | reverse complement strand
TTAATTCCGGAACAGCAATTGCAATCATTCTAATAATTAGTTTTATTGGTCATTTTTTAGATTAATTAGAGCAATTAGAAATTAGGTCAATTAACAGTTATTTAATTTTAAAATGTGAACAGTTACCTTTTATCCTATACACAAAATCTTTCTTAATTAATGATTGAGCCCAGTCTAAAAAGTCATTTCCTTGCCACTAAGACACTAAGACACAAAGACAGAAAGTCTCACAATTTAAAATACTGCAATACAAATACTTGTGACTCTTGGTGTCTTCGTGACTTTGTGGCATTTCTCATTTTTTTGACTTTTTAGACAGGGCTCACGATTCATTTGCTTCAATGTAATTAACACCAACCTACCCTTATGCTTTAATTAGTTGTTTACTGTCTTCAATATTGGCAATAGTTTTGGGAAGTTTTTTAACAAATGTTCTGACATTTTTGGCAAATAGAAAAGTTCCAGGTCATATTGTTTTGAATTACCGTCATTCGTCGGGACAGGTTTGGATTTGATTCAATACCTTCCCTGTATAAATAAGGTTTCCCACAAAATAACAGCAAATTTAAAAAGAGTTATATAAGGGAAATACCATGTCCGGGATAAGTTTTTCTATGCTATGAAGCATACCGTGAATTATGAAAATTCTAAAAACTTCATTAATTTTGAAAAACTGAAACCAAAACATATATGATTATGCCAGAACTTAATTGGTCAAAATTGCCTTTCGGCTACATAAAAACAAACGCGAATCTACGCGCGTATTTTAAAGATGGAAAATGGAGCAAACCTGAAGTCTCCACATCAGATCACCTCAATGTTCATATTGCTGCCACTGCCTTGCATTACGGCCAGGAAGCCTTTGAGGGGATGAAAGCCTATCGTGGTAAAGATGGGAAAATACGCTTGTTCCGCTGGGAAGAAAACTGGAAACGCATGCAGAATTCTGCCCACGGTATTCTTATGGAACCTGTTCCCAAAGCCCTGTTCAAGGAAATGATCGTGGAGGCAGTGAACCGTAACAAAGAATTTGTTCCTCCGCATGGCACCGGTGCTGCATTATACATCCGTCCCCTGTTGTACGGATCGGGAGCTGAAGTAGGGGTTAAACCGGCCAGTGAATATGCCTTTGTGGTATTTGTCACCCCTGTCGGGCCTTATTTCAAAGAAGGATTTAACCCGGTAAAAATTGCCATTGTGCGTGATACTGACCGTGCCGCTCCACAAGGGACAGGCACTATAAAAGTGGGAGGCAACTATGCTGCATCATTAAAAGGGGTGCAGAAAGTCAAAGACGAAGGATACAGCTCCCCATTGTATCTGGATGCCAAAGAGAAAAAATACATTGATGAAATCGGTGCTGCCAACTTTTTTGGCATCAAAAACAATACCTATATCACACCAAAATCATCATCCATATTGCCCTCCATTACCAACAAAAGCCTGATTGTACTGGCAGAAAAAATGGGGCTGAAAACCGAACGGCGTCCTGTGCCTGTTGAAGAGCTGGAAAGCTTTGAAGAAGTAGGAGCCTGTGGTACAGCAGCTATCATTTCTCCGATTGGTACAATCAAGGACCTTGCCACCGGAAAAGAGTACAATTACTGCCCGAACGGCAAACCCGGGAAAATTTCCACTCAACTGTACAATACCCTTATCAACATACAATACGGCGATGAAGAAGATCCGTTTGGGTGGGTTGAGGTTATTGGATGATGGAGAGAGGGTAAGATTGCACGAAAGCACGATGGCACGAAGGAACGATGGTGAAAGGATGAGATGGAGTGATGGTGAGTTGTGAGTGGTGAGTAATGAGTTGTGAGTTGTGAGTGGTGAGTGGTGAGTAAATATCGAATATCGAATATCAAATGATAAAATTGGAGAGACGGAGAGCATTCCGGATTATGGGCAACAATCCATTAGGAAAGAAAGATAGAACGATGGTGATAAAAATCGTATTTTCGTTCTTTCGTGCTATCATACAGTCCTGATATTCCTTATATTTTAAAATAGAGAAATTAATTGGCAGCTACTTCATTCAACACATTGATTTTTCCGTCTCTATAGGTAAATACTTTCCAAAGGTTACCACGACGGCCTTCTTTGATGTTGATGGTTTTTAAAAGGCGATCTCCAACGTATATTCTGACAGAAGCACCCGATTTTGCAAGGCTGCGTGAATTGTCCTGGTTTCTGTTTGAATAATCATGGACAAAACAAGCATACACATCATGTTCATTGACATCATTGATGGTAACCGTTTCCGGGCCAAATCCATTTCTATCATCACGATCCAGTTGACCGGTACCATCAGCCAGCACCTTGGTGTTGTGGTATGAAATATGGTATTTTCCCTTGTTCATGAAGTGAATATCCAGATCCTTGGGACGTTTATCCCAATCCAACACAACCCGCATGCTTCCAATATCCAGGATGGGAGAAACAGAAAATTTATTCCGGAAAATGGTGCCGGCTCTGACTTCAAATTCGTAGGTTGCTGAAATATAACCATCAGCGGAAAATTTTGCCGGATAATTACCATCATCTTCAATGATATCAAAACGAACTTTGCCATCGTAATCCGTTTCATAATCATTATCCATAACAACTACTTCGGCATCTTCGACAGGCTCTCCGGTAACAGCATCCACAAAACGCAATGTCATGCGCTGGTTTTCTTCTTCTTCAAAAGCATCATCGAATTTGTCTTCCATGGTTTTAAATTTGTCTTCAACATCTTCCTGTGCTGTGGCCGGGCCAAATGCAAAAAACATAATGCCAATTAAAAGGTAGGTTCGTTTTTTCATAATTTTGCGTTTTGATTTGTTTTACTGATACAAAAATAATGCCTAACCCGGATAAACCGCCCGGCTGCCGCCTGCCTGCCGGCAGTTAGGGACGGACAGGGAAAGCTCAAAATCCAAAACATGTAAAACCCAATTTCAAAACACCTAATCAATAACAACAATCTTTTGCAAATAATTCACATTGTCATTTAACAGCCTGATAAAATACACTCCTTTTTTGCATATTTCAAGGTTTAAGCTTTTATCCTGACTGTTGCCTGAAACAATGATATCCCTGTAAATCAATTTTCCCTGTGTATCAAAAACAAACACATTCAGATTTTCAGAAAGGTAATTTACATCAACATAAAATGTGCCTTTAGTGGGGTTGGGATAGATATTGATATCAAGGTCACTCTTGTTGTCAGTAATGTTTTCGCATATTTCAAAAGTAATAAGCACCGTATCATAAGATTCACAAGCACCATTGGTCACCGTAACAGCATATTCAACATCATTTAGACCCACACCGGCAGAATCGACCATTACAGTTTGGGTTACAGAACCATCTGACCACAAGTAAGCATCGAAACCTCCGCCGGCATCCAGGATAATTGATTGGTCAGCACAAAGCACAGTATCGAGACCAAGATCAACACTAACAGGATAATCAACGGTCACAGTAACTGCTTCAAACACAGAACAACCTCCGGTAGTACCCTGAACATAATATGTTATCGTTGAATCGGGATGGGCAACAACAGAATCATTCAAAACAGTATCCTGATCAGAAGTCCACACGAATGAATCAGCACCTGAAGCAACTAATATCACAGTATCTCCAACACAAATTGTGGTATCAGCAGTAACTGTAATATCCGGTCCACCTATTTCACTAACAGCAACGTTTCCAATGGCATCACATGCTCCATCATTAACAGTAACACTGTATATACCGAAAGATAAGCCTGTGGCTGTTTGTGTTACCTGATCACCTGCATTTGCATCCCACAAATAAGAATATACACCCGAGCCTCCTGTAGGATATACAGTTGCCTGTCCATCTGCAAAACCACAAGTGGCACTATCTGTATCAAATGATAAGCTTATTTCGGAGGGTTCATTAATTGTCCCTGTAGTGCTTGCCGTACAGCCATTAATATCTGTCACGGTAACATCATAAGTATTTGCTGGCAGGGCTGTTATGTCATCTGTGGTTTGCCCGGTATTTGTCCAGCTATAACTGTAAGCACCTGTACCTCCTGCGGCGGTTGTAAAAACGTCACCATCGCTAAAACCATAACAACTCACATCATGAATGGAATCAACCGTGATGGTCAGTAATGGCGGTTCATTGACCGTTGATGTTGTGGCAGCCGTACAGCCATTTATATCTGTCACGGTAACATCATAAGTATTTGCTGCCAGAGCTGTTATATCATCTGTTGTTTGTCCGGTATTAGTCCAGTTATAACTGTAAGCACCTGTACCACCTGCAGCTGTTGTAAAAACTTCACCATCGCTTAAGCCGTTACAACTCACATCATGAATGGAATCAACCGTGATGGTCAGCAAGGGCGGTTCATTTACCGTTGATGTTGTGGCAGCCATACAGCCATTCATATCTGTCACGGTAACATCATAAGTATTTGCTGCCAGAGCTGTTATATCATCTGTTGTTTGTCCGGTATTTGTCCAGTTATAACTATAGGGTGCCATACCACCTGCGGCGGTTGTATAGACAGCACCATCTGTTAAACCATTGCAGCTAATATCATGAATTGAATCAACTGTTATGGTCAGCACACCGGGTTCAAAAATTTCCACACTGTCAATTGCAATGCAACCGAGAGAATCGGTAACGGTAACGGTGTACCATCCACTTAGAAGGCCGGAAATGTCTTCAGTAGTTTCCGTAGTTGACCAATTATAAAGATATGAAGGATGTCCACCTGAAACTGTCAAATCAATATCCCCATCAGCATCACCGTTACAGGTTACATCATTTGTCACAAAACTAAGTGTTGGCAGAGGCATTACGGTATATATTACTTCTGCTACATTTGTACATGTTCCGTTGTCCACCTGATCGTAGAATATCTGTCCATCCGACACTGTGACATTGGTAGGATCAGGCACCGGTATGGTTAGGTTGTCATCTTCATACCAGGTATGAATATATCCGTTCCCGCCATCAATAGTATTTTCCAGCAAAGTCAGATCAATACCTGCAACCGTGCCGGAACCAGTAAAATCTTCACATATTGCAGCGGGATACTGGTTATTTGCTTCAACACCTGAAAATGTCCATCCCGTATTGTTACCAAGATCATTACTGTATTCCCCGGCATAAAATGTATTTCCGGAAGCAACCATATCCTGAATGTTCAAATAATCACCACAAAATTCACCCACGGTCTGATTGATTTCTGCCGTTTCATTAGATACCATTGAATACAAATCAATTAATTGACCTTCACTTCCGGTAGCTACAAAATTTGTTATATATTGTATTTTCCCCGACTCAAACATTATGTCAGCACCCGGTTGAATGATAAGATTATTAAATGTATTGGAACTGTACATATAGATGATACTCCCCCACGTATTGGGATAAATAATAACATCATTGTAAGTGGCGCCTCCACCATCAAACTTCCACGGGTTATTACTCATGATTATTTCAGATGTTCCAACATTTAATGAAAGATTTGCAGTATCATTAATCCTCCAACTTGAAGCAGTGACTATTGATGCTCCCATATTCAGTATTCGTGTATTTGAAGAATTAGAAACAAAGCTTGAACTATTAAGGGTAATATCCATGTCATTTGTATTTAATGTACCATTATCAAAAACAAAATTGCCTGATAAAGACACATTATCCTGCAAAGTATATTCTCCTGCTCCACTAAAAACAAGACTGTTTAGGGTATGTCCTGCAGAAGTTATTGTATTGCCGGAAGTGGAAGAACATAGATTAAAGGTAACACCAAAGGAATTGATCATGGCAGGTACGAGGGTTAAAGAACCATTTACATATATTTCTGACCCGCCACTAATCTCAGGGGTATTTGTTACGCCTGTCCAATCCATATTTTTGCAATATGCATCCTGATCAACATTCACAATTTGACCGGAAGTTGAAAATGAATTAGCATCAAAGAAAACATTATCCTGATTATTAGGGATGCAACCATAAGAAGCTCCTCCAGATGTCAAAGACCAATGGTTTGGATCACTCCAATCACCACCATCACCAACCCAATATAGGGTAACAGGTGTAGGCGGCGTAATATTCCATCCTGAAACATCGCCAATACCAAGACTATTATTTGCATTAAATGTTCCTCCGCCACCTGCTGTCAAATCTGATATTCTAAGCCAGTTACCATTAAATATACCGGCAGGCATTGAAAGGTGAGCAACGGCTCCTGCATTCAATGTTCCAATGTCAAAATAATTATTGCAATCCGTGCCTGAAGGGATTGATAAACTATTGAATGTTTGTGTCATACCCCCTTCAAATTTTATTTGGGATGCATTAGGGATATTCAAATCATTAAAGTCATTATTTCCATAAATTTTAACAACTACATTACTTGTTAAATTGACATCATAATAAGCTTGGCTTCCTCCATAGAATCTTGCCCTTGAAGCATTAATTGTAGAAGTACCGGGAGCTATGGTTAAGTTAGTTCCATTATTAATATTCCATGAATACACTGTTATGACAGAACTCCCTAAAGATAACTGTCTGTTTTCCCCAGAATAAGAATAGAAATAACTAGTAGTAACATCAAAATTATTTGTTATTAAACTTCCTTTAATAAAAAATATATTTTCGTAATTTGCTGAATTGGTTAACAAATCATCTTGTAATGTCCAATCTCCATCACCATCAAAATAAACGTTGTGGTTAAAAGTTACTCCTCCAGTATTTATCATATTGCCTGTATTGTCTGATTTAAAATACAAAGGACCAACATACGAGTAGTTGGTAACTTCTGATATATCAAAAGAACCATATACAGAAAGGGTATTATTTCCTGCCATATTTGCATTTATCGGAGCAGCCGACCAGTCCATATCCGTACAACTTGCATTCACATCAACAGTCATAGTTTCAAAGGCACCAGAAAAAGAATTGGCATCAAAATAAACATTATCCACCTGTGTGGGAACACACCCACCGGAGTTTGGAGCACCACCACTGGTAAGAGACCAGTGAGTCGGGTCACTCCAGTTTCCGGTGCCATTTATCCAATAATAATCTGTTGATGGTAAGAAGGTAAAACTCCAACCGGTTACATTTCCGTTATCCATACTGTTATTGGCATTGAAGGTTGCACCACCGGTAGCAGTTATATCTTGAAGTGCAACATAATCCACAGTAACTGTTCCTGTTGATTTTGAAATAGTGGCAGAATCACCATCAGTGGGTGATCGAATGGTTTTGATGTTTGAACAATCTCCAGAAACAATAAGGTTATTAAGGGTTTGTGTTTTTCCGCTTTCGAGTTTTAAACCACCGTAACCGGCAACATTCAACACATTAAAGATATTAGAAGCGTATATCGTCGTATAATTAACATAGTTTACATTCACATCATTGTACGTAAAACCTGCCCCTCTAAAAACATTTCCGTTTATATCAATGGTTGACGTACCGGAGTTTAATGACATATTGGTACCGTCATATATTAACCAGCTTCCCGTAAAATTTAACATTGAACTTCCAAGGTCAAGTTGTCTGTTCATGGTTGTGCTTGAATAAAATGCCGAACCATTAACATTATAATTGTTTGTGATAAAGTGTCCCTGGTTAAGATAGATATAACTGCCATTCAAATTATCCTGTAATGTCCAATCTCCTGTTCCATAAAAATAAATAGTAAAATTTAATGTCTGTCCTGCCGTTGAAATGGTATTACCTGGATCAGAAGATCTAAAATAAATGGACGAACTATAACTAACAGACATGGACGAATCCAGCGTTAATGAACCATAAATATTTAATTCAGATGGCCATGCACTTGTCAGATCTGGATTATTGGCAACATTAGTCCAATCCATAGAATTACAAAATGCAATGTCATCAACTGTTACAACTTGTCCAGAAGCAGTAAATGAATTTACATCAAAAATAACATTATCAACATCCGTTGGGACACAGGTATTACCAGTAGGATATGACTGTCCGCTGCTAGCACCCCAGTGATCGGGGTCGCTCCAGTTTCCCGTTCCCCCAACCCAGTAATAATCAGCAGGTGAAGCAGAATTGATCGTCCAGTTAGTAACATTTCCCATATCCACACCATTATCTGTAATAAAATTGGCACCACCAATTACCTCAATATCTTTGATGTTCAAATAATCTTCCTGAACGGTTCCGGTAATTTTCTTTATGGTGGCAATTTGTCCATCAGTCATTGATCTCACGGTTTTCCTGTTTGCACAGGTGGCACCAAATTTAATATTATAAATGGTATTTGTGTTTCCATCCTGGAACACTACACCAGTAACACTTGTGTCATTTAAATATAGTGTATTAAATGTATTGTTTCCATTGATCTGAACTTCCCCTGTCCATTGCATGGGAAAACTCACATCATAAAATGTAAGTCCCATGCCATCAAACCAACTATTCGTAATGTTAATTCTTGAGGTCCCTGCATTAAAATCCAATGTTGAAAGATTCCCCAAATTTAAATTCTGGCAAGTAATAGTAGAGCTATCTAAATTGATAATTCTGTTATCTGTTGACCAGGAATCAAACCATGACACACTGATATCATAACCATTGGTATTTAGTGTACCTTTTAGAACAGATAAGACTCCCCACGCATGAGCAATATCCATATCGGATAAAAATGTCCATTCCCCGGCTCCGTTGAACTGAATTGAGTTAAAAAACACAGAATCAGTTGCAAAATTCAGGGTATTCCCAGCATTATCAGACAAAAAATTCATTGTTCCTGAATAGCTTGCGGTCATGCCTGAGATAAACGTTAATGAACCATAAATATTCATGTTATTAGAACCTATTATATCCGGTGTGTTGGTTGCACCTGTCCAGTCCATAGAATGGAAGGTTGCTTCCATATCAATGTTAACCGTAGCATTTGCAGAAGCAAACGAATTGGCATCAAAAAACACATCATCGACTTGCCCCGGGACAGAAGTATGCATCGTACTACCACCAGACGACGTAGCCCAATGGGTTGCATAATCAGACCAGTCACCTGTCCCATTAACCCAATAATAATCAGCAGCAAATAAATTTAGGCTAGTACATGTGAATAAAATAAACAATGGAATAATCCAGTTTTTTTTGCTAATCTTGCTCAAAATGGTCAGCAATTTTTCAATAACATAGGTTTTTGTTTTCATAATTTTTAGAATTAAGGTTAATAATTTGGTTTTATTGAAATAAAATAGGTCATTATGTCACTTTTGGGACAAAATTAAATTTATAAATTACTCTCAAGACGAAACAAAAATAAAAAGGTTGCTTAAAATAAAAATATTTATTCTTAATCAATGATTTCCTGAAGGCTTTTTTTAATTTTTTCATCCCACAAAGCCACAAAGTTCACAAAGTTTCGCAAAGTACTGGCATTCATAAGTTTGATCTTTATGATCCTTTGTGTCTTAGCGGTTTGGTGGGATAAAATGACTTTTTAGACAGGGCTCATTTATTATTATTCTTAATCTCAAATCTATGTGGGCTATGTGTCCTATTGTGGTTCAAAAAATGTCGAGAATATTAGGGTGGAAATACATAGTCACAGTAGAACAGTAGAACAATAGAACAACGAATGAAGAATAACGAATTAAGACAACTTAGGTAATCTTCCAGTTACTCATAATAAATAATTGCATCTATTCAGACACGTTACTTACGAGAAAATTACTTTATAAACTTAAAATCCTGCCCAAGATAATAGGCATTATCACCAAGGGCTTCTTCGATACGGAGCAGTTGGTTATACTTTGCAATTCTGTCTGAACGTGATGCAGAGCCGGTTTTAATCATGCCGGTATTAAGCGCTACGGCCAGGTCTGCAATAAAAGTATCTTCGGTTTCACCTGAACGGTGACTGATAACAGTTGTGTATGAACTCCGGTGTGCGACATCCACAGTTTGTATGGTTTCTGACAGCGTTCCAATCTGATTAAGTTTAATAAGGATTGAATTGGCCACCGAATTCTGAATACCGCGGACAAGTCGTTTCACGTTGGTAACAAATAAATCATCCCCAACAAGTTGAATTTTATCGCCGATTTCAGCGGTCATTTTGGCCCATCCCTGCCAGTCGTCCTCTGCGAGACCGTCTTCAATAGAAATGATGGGATATTTTTTCACCCACTCAGACCAATACTGCACCATATCGTCGGAGCTAAGTTTTGTATCATTTGATTTGAGTTCATAAAGGCCGGTATCATCATTATAAAACTCAGAAGCAGCCGGGTCAAGTGCAATGAATACCTCTTCGCCGGGTTTGTATCCGGCTTTTTCAATGGCTTTGAGCACTACTTCAATGGCTTCTTCGTTGGATTTTAAAGCCGGGGCAAACCCACCTTCATCACCCACGTTGGTTGAATATCCGGCATCTTTTAGCACCGCTTTCAGGTGATGAAAAATTTCCACTCCCATTCTCAATGCTTCAGAAAAGGTCACAGCCCCGACAGGCATAATCATATATTCCTGGAAATCAATGTTATTGTCAGCATGAGATCCACCATTGAGAATGTTCATCATAGGAATAGGAAGCGTATTGGCAGATACACCACCGATATAGTTATACAGCGGAATACCATGATATTTAGCTGCCGCATCTGCTGCCGCAAGAGAAACCCCTAAAATAGCATTGGCACCGAGTTCACTTTTGTTTTCTGTACCATCAAGCTGCAACAAGGTTCTGTCAATACCATTCTGGTTATCCACTAACATTCCAATGAGTTCTTCAGCAATGGTTTTGTTGACATTATATACCGCTTTGTTTACAGATTTGCCCATAAAGCGGGATTTTTCACCGTCACGCAATTCCACAGCTTCATGAACGCCTGTGGAAGCTCCGGAAGGTACAGCCGCTTTCCCTACAAAACCGCTTTCTGTTATAAGTTCTACTTCTACGGTAGGATTTCCCCGTGAATCAAGTATTTGTCTGGCATGAATGTTTACAATTTGTCCCATAGTATTTATTGTTTTATTGTTTTCTTTAATTGAGCATAAAATTAAAAAAAAATATCATTTGAACACAAAAATTAAAATTTTCGGGTATTTTACTTGATAAAGAATTTTTAATGCTGTTAATGAGTAAGTATCAAATCAGTTAAAATGGTTAATAACGGTTAACGTCAGTGGCTCTATTTAATAAAATTGGTGTTAAAAAAAATTGTTATTCTCAAAAATATGAAAACGAATTCATTACATTTTGGTTTCAATTCTGAGCTTTTCATGGATTTTTGTTTTATGATTATCGGATATTATACCTAAATTTATTTTTATAGGAGACAGATGCCACCAATAGCCTGTCAAATAAGTTTTCACCAAAATATCTACGATTAAATTTATAGTAAAATTCAA
>JAYENB010000215.1:0-2225 GCA_034721855.1 Bacteroidota bacterium | reverse complement strand
ATTATTTGTATATTTAAAATAAAAATGGCAAACAATTATAAAATCACAGGAAACAGAGGTTTATTTGATGAACAAGAAACAATTCAGAAGTTATCAGAGATAGGGAATCCTCTTGAACGAATAAGTCAAGTGATAGATTTTGAGGCGTTTAGAGTTAATTTAGAGTCAAAACTACTGAATGCTAATAAAAAGAATAATGCAGGAGCAAAACCATATGATGTTGTAATGATGTTTAAAATTTTGATTTTGCAACGCTACTATGGTTTAGGAGATACACAAATTGAATATCAAATACTTGACAGACTAAGTTTTAAAAAGTTTCTTGGCTTAGAAAGTGGCGATAAAGTTCCTGACGAGAAGACTGTATGGCTATTCAGAGAAAGACTTACCTATGAGGGTTTGGTAGAAGCCATATTTTCTCAGTTTACAAACACGCTTGAGCAACAAGGTCTTATTATGAATGAAGGAAAAATGATAGATGCAAGTTTTACAATTGCACCACGTCAGCGTAATAGCCGTGAAGAGAACAAAAAAATAAAAGAAGGTAAAGGCGATGAATTATGGAATGATAAGCCAAATAAAAAAAAGCATAAGGATATAGATGCTCGCTGGACAAAGAAAAACGGAGAAACATTTTTTGGATATAAAAATCATGCAAAGGTTGATACAAAAAGTAAATTTATTGATACCTATACTGTTTCCAATGCTTCGGTACATGACTCACAGGCTTTAGATGATTTACTCACAGAAGAAGATAAGGAACAAGATTTACATGCTGACAGTGCTTATACAGGAGAGGAGCAAGATAAAGTAATTGAAAAATATGAGGTGGTTAACAAAGTTCATGAAAAAGGATACCGTAACAAGCCATTAACTGATGAACAAAAAGCCAATAATAAAGAAAGATCAAAAATTCGTGCAAGAGTTGAGCATGTATTTGGATTTATGGAGCAAAGTATGAATGGCTTAACTGTTAAGTCAGTAGGAATAAAAAGAGCAACAGGAATTATTGGACTAATCAATCTAACATACAATCTGTTTAGATACGAACAAATAAAACGTTTAAACATTCTAAATTGACATTATTTATCTGTTAATTAGTTAGGTAATTGTAAAAAAATGAAGTTTTCATGAAGTGATTTACGAAATATATTATACTTTTATATGATTATCCGTAATTACCCATAATTCAAAAAAAATACTTATTTTTGAAAAAAATATATGATATGAATTTATTTAGTTTTACAACACATTTTAGCAGCGAAGAGGCCTGTAGGCATCACTTTAAAGAAGAAAGAGATAAAATTGGTGTCGTATGTAAAAAATGCGGTTGCACCGAGCATTTTTGGATTCAAAGTCGTTGGAGTTATGAATGTAAAAGCTGTAGAAGCAGAACCTCATTAAGAAGCGGCACAATAATGCAAAGTTCAAATCTTTCTTTTTTGATATGGTATAAAACAATGTTTTTAATGAGTGCTACCAAAAAAGGTTTTTCTACTAAAGAAATACAAAAGCAACTGGGCTTAAAACGCTATGAGCCGGTATGGGCAATGGTTCATAAACTTCGCAAGGCGATGGGAAATAGAGATGCAAAATATACTTTGGAAGGTATGATAGAATTTGATGAAGGATATTTCACCGTTGAATCCTCGGAAATTGAAAAATCAAAAGGGACTCGAGGTCGCGGAGCTGCCGGAAAAAAGAATGTGGGAATCATGGCAGAATCTATACCATTAGAAGATGTTGAAACCGGAGAAAAATCAAGCCAATGTAGATACTTTAAAGCAAAGGTGTTAACAGGTCATGAAAGTGAAGAAATTAATAATTTGGTAGCAGAATCATTTGATGAAAAAAGTATTGTGTTCACAGATAAAAGCACGTCTTATATTGATATTTCAAACTTTGTAGAACTTCATGTGATGGAGAAATCAGACAAACAAACGACAAAAGAAACTCTGCGATGGGTACATATTACCATAAGTAATGCAAAAAGAAATTTACTTGGAAATTATCATAAAATAAAAGGAAAGTACTTGCAATTATACCTTAATGAATTTGTGTACAAATTAAACAGACGATATTTTGGCGATAAAATCTTTGACAGGCTTGTTATTGCTAATATTACTGGGTTATGATTCTTTGCGGACAATCAAATACTTTTAAATTGATTTGATAGTTTTGTTAATGGATTCTGCATTTTTATCAAGTCAAAAATTGAAAAAAAT
>JAYENB010000214.1:0-11380 GCA_034721855.1 Bacteroidota bacterium | reverse complement strand
TACTTTTGCTGATACTCTCATATAACTCTTTTCTAATATACTCACAATAAACAGTTTAGCTAAGAGGTATTTTTTAGTTTTTCGAGTTGTTTTTCTTTTTTTGCATTTTACTGCTTACCAATCACCGATTACCGTGAATTTATCCGGCGGTAAGTTTATCCGTCTTCATTCCATTACGCCGGACACAGTCCCGGCGAAGACGGGCAGTGGAGACGGACCGCTTACCAAATACCACGCATCATCTCTCATAAACTCTTATAAATTTACAGTTATCTTTTTTTGAAGTTCCCCTATTTTTTTCCAGGGGCGAGTACTGATTAGTTAATGGATTTAATCTTGAAGAAGCCTTATTTTGGCTTTATGTCTTTTATCATCATCTGCAGGCTGGTTTTGCCCATAAAGAGATTTTCTTCAATGGTATAACAAAGATCAAAAGGCTGGAAGTTTGTTATTTTATCGTATAAATGTCCAAAACCGAACCCAATGGCATCAACAGCCAGTCCGTCGCCGGGTTTGGAAACAACTTTTAGTTTTAGGTGTTCTTTGTTTTTGCCTACCGGTTTTGCCCAGCCGTTATCGTACACGTTTCTAGATACAAACACGGGTTTCATATTTCCAGGGCCAAATGGGGCAAATTGTTTTAAAATCCGGTAAAATTTCGGGGTAATGGCATTGAGCTCATCAAGTTCAAGGTCCACATCTATACATGGCACAAGTTGCTCGGGTAAAATATTATCCGTTACATGTGTTTCAAAGCACCGTTTAAACGCTTCCAGGTTTTCAGGTTTTAAGGTCAAACCTGCAGCATACATGTGTCCCCCAAAATTATCAAGCAGGTGGCTACAACTTTCTATGGAATCATACAAATTATATCCCTGTACTGACCTTGCAGAACCACTTAATACCCCATTGGATTTTGTAAATACCACCGTGGGTTTATAATGATGTTCAATTAATCTGCTGGCAACAATGCCTATTACCCCTTTATGCCAGTCTTCAGAATAGACAACGGTGGTTTTCTTGTCCTGCTTTTTGAGTTCATCTTGAATTTGTTCAAGCGCTTTATCGGTGATGTCGTGGTCCAGGGTTTTCCTGGTATCGTTGAATTCGGTGATTTGTTTTGCAATGGTAAGTGCTGTTGAGTCCTCTTTGGATACCAGCAATTCAACAGCGGTATTCCCCGATTCCATTCTGCCGGCGGCATTTATCCTGGGGCCGATTTTGAACACAATATCGCTGATGTTGATTTCTTTTTCATCAAGCCCCGACAAATTTATGATTGTTTTTAATCCGGTTTGCGGATTCCGGTTTAATACTTTTAAGCCATAATGGGCAAGTACCCTGTTTTCTCCTGTGATTGGTACAATATCGGAACCAATGCTTACCACCACAAGGTCAAGTAGATTGTACAGTTCCTTTTGATCCAGTTTGTTGTTTTTATTGAATGCCTGCAGCAATTTATATCCCACACCACACCCTGATAATTGTTTGTACGGATAGGGGCAGTCTTTACGTTTGGGATCAAGAACAGCAACGGCATCGGGCAATGATTCACCTGGGGTGTGATGGTCACATATAATCAGGTCTATGCCTTTGGTTTTGGCGTATGTTGCTTTTTCCATGGCTTTGATGCCACAGTCTAAGGCAATGATCAAATGATACCCGTTATCATGAGCGTAATCAATCCCGCGAAAAGAGATGCCATAACCTTCATCGTACCTGTTTGGAATATAAAATCCCATCTCACTGTGAAACTTACTTAAATAATTGAATATCAAGGCTACCGACGTTGTGCCATCAACATCATAATCGCCATAGATGAGTATTTTTTGATGTTGACTGATGGCATAATTGAGCCTTTCAACGGCTTTATCCATGTCTTTCATCAGAAAAGGATCATGCAGATCGTTCAATGATGGCCTGAAAAACTTTTTTGCCTCTTCAAAATTACGGATATTTCGTTGTGCAAGGATATTGGCAAGTGATTCTTCAATGTTTAGGTTTTTAGATAGTGAACTTACAATCTCTTTGTCTTCCTTAGTCCGTAATTGCCACTTTTTATCCATAATTCTGCTGTTTGTTATAAAATGACAATGATACTAATTTTTTTTGATTTTTGGAAATTTTTGGGTATTAAATTAGAAACAATCAATTGTTTTTTTTAACTGTTTCCTTAAGTAGCGGCTGTCTATAAAGTACGGCTTATATAAATAAAAGTCGGAAGTCCTAAGTCAGAAGATTTTATGTGGCTCTATTAAATGACATTGTTGTTACAAATATTTTGTGATTTTGCAAAAATTTATATATGCAAGATATTAATTTTTTTGTTATTTTTATTTCCCATGTGACAATCCACCTGTCAGGGCTTCCGATATCAAGTGTAAAGCATAGGTTTATAATTATCACCTTTTATTACGGCCGACCTGACAGGTGTTTTTTGTCCATCGTGCTTTCGTTCTATCTCCTTTTTCCTGCGTGAGGGCGGAGGCGGTTATCCTGCATGCACGGGCAGGCTGTTTTCTGCGCTGTGCTGTAGCGACCGGAGGCTGTGCCCGGCGTAGCGGAGCGGAGACGGGAAGCTCACAAGCACAGCATGGCAGAAACGCCTGAACGGGCATGCAGATATAAGCCGGAGACCGACCCTTATTTGTGAGCATCACTCCATCGCTCCCTCTCTCTATCACTCTATCTCACAAATAAGGGGCACGCCCAAATAAATCCAAAAACTATCCCATCTCCCTATCGTGCCTTCGCCCTATCGTGACTTAGCGGTAATAATAACCTGAAGTTTATTCTATCCGAAAAACCTGTTATCTTTGCATAAAATTTTGATGCAATGATGGACCTGAATTTAAGCGAACAGGAAAGAAGCAGACGCGACAGTCTGAAAAAATTAACCGATTTGGGTATTAATCCATATCCTGCCGAATCATTTTTTACCAACATAACCAGCAAAGAAATTCTGGATACTTTTGATGATGATAATCCGGAAAAATTAAAGGATTTAAGCCTTACCGGCCGTTTGATGAGCCGCAGGATCATGGGAAGTGCCTCATTTGCCGAATTGCAGGATGAGAAAGGTAGGGTACAATTGTATTTCAGGCGGGATGATGTTTGCCCCTGTGATGATAAAACCATGTATAACACCGTGTTTAAGAAATTGCTTGATATTGGTGATATCATTGGTGTGAAAGGATACGCATTTCGTACAAAGATGGGCGAAATTTCTGTTCATGTCACAAGTTTTGAACTGCTTTCCAAGTCGGTAAGGCCCTTGCCTGTGGTCAAGCAGAAAGATGATAAAAAATACGATGCCTTTACTGACCCCGATCAACGATACCGTAACCGCTCAGTGGATTTGATCGTGAATCCCCATGTAAGGAAAGTGTTTGAAAAACGTACACAATTGACAAACAGCATGCGTCAGTTTCTCAATGAAAAATCATTCATGGAAGTGGAAACACCCGTATTGCAGCCTCTGTACGGTGGTGCTGCAGCAAAACCGTTTAAAACCCATCACAATAAGCTTGATCAAACACTTTACCTGCGTATTGCCAATGAGCTGTATCTCAAAAGATTAATCGTTGGTGGTTTCAATGCTGTGTATGAGTTTGCCAAAGATTTTAGGAACGAAGGCATGGGTCGTTTTCACAACCCTGAATTTACCCAGATGGAATTGTATGTGGCTTACCGTGATTACCTGTGGATGATGGAACTGGTGGAAGCCATGGTGGAAAAAATTGCCATTGACCTGCATGGCGATACCAAAGTAAAAGTCGGAGAACATACCATTGATTTTAAGCGGCCGTGGAAACGATACACCATGTTTGAAGCCATTGAAAAATTCAATGGCATAGACATCTCAAAGATGGATGAACAAGCCCTGAAAGAAACTGCTGGCAAACTGGATGTGGACATTGATAATTCCATGGGAAAAGGCAAAATCATTGATGAAATATTTGGTGAAACGGTTGAAAAGAAACTGGTACAACCTACGTTTATCATGGATTACCCTATAGAAATGTCGCCTCTCGCCAAAAAACACCGTACAAAAGACGGTCTGGTTGAGCGTTTTGAAGCTGTCTGCAATGGCAAGGAAATCTGCAATGCTTATACCGAGTTGAATGATCCGGTGGATCAGCGGCAGCGTTTCGAGGAACAATTGTTGCTGGCCAAACGCGGTGATGAAGAAGCCATGATGCTGGACGAAGAGTTTATCAAAGCCATAGAAGTGGGGATGCCACCCACAGCAGGACTTGGCATTGGTGTGGACAGGCTAACCATGATCATGACAAACAGCCATTCTATTCAGGACGTGATATTTTTCCCGCAAATGAAACAGGAAGCCAAACCACAAGTGGATGCACCTGAAGCGTTTATGGAACTTGGTATTCCTGAATCATGGGTGCCGGTTGTTCAAAAAGCCGGTTTTTTAACCACGGATGAACTAAAAGCCCAAAATCCCAACAAAGTACATCAATTGTTGTGTGGGATGAACAAAAAACACAAACTGGGGCTCAAAAATCCTTCCCAGGATGATGTGAAAGCATGGGTGGAAGGTGCATAAATGCCAATACAGCATGAATATGGAATGGTGATTTTAATTGCCTGTTTCGTAAGTGTTCACAGTTTGAAATTAGAATAATAAAATCAAAAGACAATTTATAAGACAAAAGTCAAAAATTAAAAGTCAAAAGTTAAAAGTGTCTTAACCATGTTAAATTGCTTTCCACCGACATTAGTCGGATTTAACAGGGTTAATTTGTAACATTTATCTTGATTTTGAGGTAACGATAGATTTTGCTATTATTTTTTTTTTGACTTTTGACTTTATTTTTTTTGTCTTTTGCCTTTTGTCTTTTGAATTAAATACCTTTTGTCATTTAGTATTCTGTGAACGGTTACAGCAAAAAAAAATTAAAGGAGATGACACTTGTATCCCCCACGCTTTTTTACCCGCAATATTTAATATATTTGAGTGATAATAAAGAGGGAAGGTGAAACACATAGACGATTGGGAAATGGGAGAAGGGGCGGAAATGAGCAGGGATGCACGCAACGAATAAATCATGGAATCTTTTATCATCCTATTTTATTAAAAAATATCATTATCTTTGAAAATTAAAGCTATGTGGAAACATTTAGGTGTTGTTACGAAATAAAGCAAAAAGAACGAGCTTAAATGTTCAGGTTATTTTGTAACAATGCCTAAATGCAATTATTTACAAGTGATTATTAAATGCTTACAAAAGAGTAAAGTGTACATATACACTAGTTAGCGGTCATTCAATAGAAAGAGCCTGAACTTGAAAAACTGAGATAAAGAATTTGAAAATATTTACTAAATTAGAATAAAATAGTATTTTTGTAATGTGGAAAAAATAGGATACATAGAAATTAGTATTACAGGTTCAAAAGGAAACTTGGATTTATCTCCTGATAATTATGATATAAAGGAGATAATTTCTATTCTTGAAAATGCTGAAAAACTTCTTTATCCTGGAGAAAAAAGAGATAGACCAACAATAAGTTATAAAATTGAAGAAGGTTCAGTTAAACATATTTTAAAAACTTCAATTCAATATATAATTGGTTTTAATGCAATAATAGGTCAGATAAATCAAGTGCAAAATATTGATTTTTTAGATGTTTCAACTGCAAAAGCATTTGAAAATATTCAAAGTGTTGCTATAAAAAGGAATTATGCTTTTAATATAAAAACATCGCTTGACAATACAAATGAATTAAAAGTTGATAAAACAACACAGTACATCAGAACAGAAGCAATTTGGGTAGAAGCAGAATTCTATTTTTATGGTAAAGTAACTAATGCAGGAGGTAAGGACAAAGCAAATATCCATATAGTAACAGATGAACTTGGAACAGTAAGAATTCAAACGCCTATTAGCTTCTTAGAACAATATGACGAGAATTTATTATACAAAGCTTTTGGTATTCGAACAATAGGAAAACAAGATTCAGAAACGGGTGAAGTTGACGCTTCTACTTTAAGATTTATTGAATTAGTTGATTATCAAGCTAAATATGATGAACAATATTTAAAAAGACTTAGAGATAAAGCAAAAAAATCATGGCTTAGCAATATAGAACCTGAAACATGGTTGAAAAATATCAGAGGAGGTTATGATGCATAGAGCGGTATTACTTGATACCAGTTTTTTTCTTAGATTTTTAAATGATGAAGATCCACTATTTAAAAATGCAGATAATTATTTTCGTTATTTTCTTCAAAAAGAAATTACTATGATGATTTCTACTATTTCTATTGCAGAATATTGTGTTGGAGGGGATGTGCATGAATTACCTTTAAAAAATTTACAAATAATTCCTTTCAATCTTGACCACTCTAAACGGACAGGAGAATTTGCAAAAATTGTTTTCCAAAAAAAAGGAAAGTTGAAATTGAAAGAAAGAAATATTATTCCAAACGACACAAAATTATTTGCACAAGCTGATTGTATAAAAGCAGTTGATTTTTATCTTACCTCAGATTCTGAGAGTTCAAAAATATATCATTTGCTTAATACTGAAATGAAACCTAACTTCAATTTTGTTGACTTGAATACACCGTATAATGAAACATTTGGAGTGCTTGATTTGTAAAAAGAACGCCCCGCCAACAAAGGCTATACGTAATTTGGGTAACGTGCTAATATTGAGGATTATAGCATTAAATAAACTTCGGTGTATATTGAAAGATTTATGTCTCAAAAACCGCCACAAAACCATACACGTAATCGTTGTGCCCCATGCTAAAAAAAGACCATGAATATTGAAAAATCTGATGAAAATAGAAATTGCCATCCCATACAGGTAGAACGAAATGAAAATTGTAAATTGCGACATTTGAAAATTGAATTCAATTAGGAAAATGATATAATGGCTGAAAAAGAAGCAAAAGCAAGAATAAAGATTAATAAACTTCTTGAAGAAGCGGGCTGGAGTCTTTTAGATGATGGTTCCGGAAAAGCCAATGTTGTATTTGAAAACAATATAAAAATTACAGAACAGGCAATTAATGACCTGGGAGAAAATTTTGATAAAACCATGAATGGATTTATTGACTTTTTGCTCTTAGATGAAAAAGGGTATCCTTTAATTGTTTTAGAAGCAAAAGCAGAAGATAAAAATCCACTCATAGGGAAAGAACAAGCACGGAAGTATGCCAAATCCCAAAATTGCCGTTTTATCATTCTTTCAAACGGAAATCTGCATTATTTCTGGGATTTGGAAAGAGGAAACCCTTATATCATAACCAATTTTCCTAATCCTGATTCTGTTGCAGGGTACAAAATGTTTAAACCCGACAAAAACCGCCTTATTACCGAAAATGTTGATGATGATTATATTGCTCTTACACAATATCCCGGTTATGCAACCGACCCGGAATATCAGAACGAAGCAACAAGAGGTAATTTCTTTGTCCGCACCAAAGTAAAGTTCTTACGTTATTATCAGAAAAAAGCTGTTAAAGCTATTCAAAAAGCTGTTGCAGAAAAGAAAGACCGTTTTTTGTTTGAAATGGCAACTGGCACAGGTAAAACCTTAACATCAGCAGCCGTTATAAAGCTCTTTTTGAGAACAGGAAATACAAGACGAGTGTTGTTTTTAGTTGACCGATTGGAATTGGAAGACCAGGCTAAAAAAGCTTTTGATGAATATTTGCGCAATGATTATAAAACGGTTATTTACAAAGAAAATCGTGACGACTGGCGGAAAGCTGAAATTGTTGTGACAACTGTGCAGTCGCTTTTATTCAATAACAAATTTAAGCGTTTATTTTCACCAACCGATTTTGATTTGGTAATTTCAGATGAAGCCCATCGCTCAATAGGTGGAAATGCCCGTGCTGTTTTTGAATATTTTGTTGGATATAAACTGGGCTTAACAGCAACCCCAAAAGATTACCTCAAAAAGTACGATGATACTAAAAAAACAAAAGACCCGAGGGAATTTGAAAGAAGATTGCTATTGGATACCTACCGTACTTTTGGTTGTGAAACGGGCGAACCAACGTTCCGTTATTCTTTGCTTGACGGTGTAAAAGATGATTTCCTGAGAAACCCTACTGTGGTTGATGCAAGAACCGAAATAACTACGCAATTACTTTCAGATGAAGGCTATGCTGTATTAGAAACTAATGAAGAAAATGAGGAGGATGAAACTTCATTTTTCCATCGTGACTTTGAACGAAAATTTTTCTCGGAAAGGACAAATGTTGTTTTTTGCCGGACTTTTTTGGAAAATGCCCTTAGAGACCCGATTACAGGTGAAATTGGCAAAACTATTGTATTTACCGTTAGTCAGAATCATGCCGCAAAACTCACTCAGATATTGAATGAAATGGCTTATAAGCTATATCCCGGTCGATACAATTCCGATTTTGCTGTTCAGGTAACTTCTTTTATTCAAGGTGCTCAACAAATGACTTTGAACTTTACCGATAAGAGCAATAATCTGAATGGCACTGGCAATTTTAATCCTGTTTACCGCACTTCAAAAACAAGGGTATGTGTTACGGTCGGTATGATGACAACCGGTTATAACTGTACTGATATTTTGAATATTTGCCTGATGCGTCCGATATTTTCTCCACAGGATTTTATCCAGATTAAAGGGCGGGGTACAAGAAAACACAACTTTTCCGAGCAACTTGTTGATGTTGGATTAAAAGAAGAATTCAAAAATACCGAAAAGAAAACCTTTAAATTGTTTGATTTCTTTGCCAACTGTGAATATTTCGAAGAAAAATTCAATTATGACGAAGTTTTAAAATTACCTGCAAAACCATCGAAAAAAGGTCAAGGTGGAGATGGCCCAACACCGATTACAGAATACGAAACTTTTGAGGATGATAAAGTTTTAACACTGCAGGAGGAGCAAATCGGAATGGAAGGGATGCGTATCGACCGCATGTTTTTCAATAAGTTTGAGGATGAAATGAAACAAGATAATTTTGTTGCTGAACATGTAAGTGAAGGCAAATGGGATTTGGTATTGAATTATATCAATAAAGAAATAATGAATAAGCCTGAAGAGTACTATACCATTGAAAAATTGAGAAAAGCAGCAGAGGTTGACAGGCGTTTAACGCTACGGGAAATTATTGAGAAAATTTTTGGACTGATTCCTTATTTTAAATCAAAAGACGAATTGTTGGAAGAAGAGTTTGATAAATTTTTAAGCGATTATAAACCACAGGATAAGGATGATGTAATTGCCTTAAAATACTTTTTCAAAGCATACATTACCGATAACAGGGTAAGAGACATCATTGAAAAGAAAAAATTCAATGAATTAAATGTGAATCCTTCTTTTAATATCAACGATTACAAATCGGTTGGTGAAGACTGGAGAATGCTTATCCCGGAATATGTGAAGAATTATGTGCCGTTAAATAATTTTATGTAGGAGAATTATAAATGTTAGATACAACAACTAAACGAAGAATTGATACTGCCCGTGATATTTTAGTGGGTAAAGTCCCTGACCCCAAAAGCCAGGTAGAACAGATTACTATTGCATTGATTTATAAATTCATGGACGACATGGATTTAGATGCGGAAGAATTGGGCGGTGAACCATCATTTTTCAGCGGAGAATACGAAAAATACGGTTGGCGAAAAATATTTAATCCTTCACTTGGTGGTTTTGAAATGCTTAGCTTGTATAGCGAAGCTATTTTAAAAATGGCTCAGAACCCCAATTTGCCGCAATTATTTCGTGATATTTTCAAAAATGCTTATTTGCCCTACCGCGACCCTGAAACGCTGAAAAGTTTCCTGAAAATTATCAATGATTTTTCCTACGACCATAGCGAAAAACTCGGCGATGCATTTGAATATCTTTTGTCGGTACTGGGTAGCCAAGGGGATGCCGGACAGTTTCGTACCCCGCGCCATGTGATTGATTTTATGACCGCCCTTATTGCTCCAAAGAAAAACGAAACCGTACTTGACCCCGCATGTGGAACAGCAGGTTTTTTAATTTCGGCGTACAAACATATCTTCAAAGAAAATTCGAGCAACTACGATAAAACAGACCCATATACCTTTGAGCAGAATAATGTTAAACTTGCTGAGATTACCGTAAACGGCAAGCATTACAAAGGCGACAAACTAAGTCCTGATGACCGGGCACGGATAATCCAAAATATAAAAGGTTACGACATTTCGCCCGATATGATGCGTTTGAGTTTGGTAAACCTTTATTTGCATGGTTTTACCGACCCGCATATTTACGAATACGATACACTGACCAGTGAAGAACGGTGGAATGAGTTTTACGATATTATTCTTGCCAATCCCCCTTTCATGTCTCCGAAAGGTGGCATACGTCCCCATAAACGTTTTGCTGTTCAAAGTAAGCGCAGCGAAGTGCTGTTTGTGGATTATATGGCTGAGCATCTCACGCCAACGGGAAAAGCAGCCATTATTGTACCTGAGGGAATAATTTTCCAGTGTGGCACAGCCTATAAAAGCTTGCGTAAAATGCTGGTGGAAGACAATTATCTGGTAGGTGTTATTTCACTGCCAGCAGGCGTTTTTAATCCATACAGTGGCGTGAAAACTTCCATTTTGTGGTTAGATAAAAGTCTGGCTAAAAAGACCGACAAAATACTTTTTGCCAAAATTGAAAACGATGGATTTGATTTAGGGGCACAAAGAAGACCAATAAAGCAAAATGATTTACCCGGAATATTCCGGAAACTGACAGAATACCGAGATAAATTGATGCTTGGCGAAGATGTTGATTTTGAAAATGAAACTTTGGTTTCATTGGTTGAAAAAGAGAAAATCGCGGTGAATGGGGAGTTTAATTTGAGCGGAGAGAGGTATATTGAAAGGATTATAATACAAAACTCAAACTTTGAATTTAAGAATATTAATGAAATATGCGAGTTAAAAAGAGGAACATCTATTACAAAAAAAGATGTAAAAGATGGAAATATTCCTGTTATTGCTGGAGGCCAGCAACCCTCATATTATCATTCCAAATCGAATAGACCTGAAAATTCAATTGCAATAAGTTCTTCTGGTGCTTATGCTGGTTATATCAGCTTTCACCCATATCCTATTTTTGCATCTGACTGTTTTACCATTACAACAAAAAATCACAAAACTCTCAATCAACTATTCCTTTATTATTTACTAAAATATAAACAAGAGGAAATTTATAGGTTTCAAGTTGGTATGGGGCAACCACATGTTTATCCAAAAGATTTCAATGGCTTCCAAATCCCCCTTCCCCCCATATCCGTGCAGGAAGAAATTGTAGCCGAAATAGAAAGCTACCAGAAAATCATTGATGGAGCCCGCCAGGTTGTTGAAAACTACAAACCGAAAATTGACATTGACCC
>JAYENB010000213.1:0-2231 GCA_034721855.1 Bacteroidota bacterium | reverse complement strand
GAACGGCTATCCAGTTGCCATTCACACCACTGCCGGGATTTTCGGCACGCAGGTTAAATTTACGTCCGCACACGGCGGTGTCTTCGGTGTCCATGGCCAGTTCGGCTGTGGGTTGTTGCCAGAAGGTTACAATCACAGAATCCATGCTTGTACATTCTTCATTGGATTCCTGCCACCAATATGTTACAGGTCCTTGTCCCGGGAAATACACTCCTGAATTGGGATCATTGTAATCATCAATGGTACCACCATACGGGGGCAGCCAATTACCATCAAAACCATCAGTGGTAGCATCCAGGTTGGTTTCATTACCGCAGACATCAAAATTATTCCCGGCATCAATAACCGGCATGGCTTTAAACTCAATAATTATGGTATCCCTGTCATTGCAATCCGGTCTGTTGGCATTATTTTCCCTCCAGATAAAAGCATACGTTCCAGGTTCTGTAACATTGACGCCTGTTGTTGCACTTTCGTTATCATCAAAATTGGCATTCCCTGTATTGGCCGGGTCTTCATACCAAAAACCATAGGGATCATAAGAAGATGTTGCAGGCAGGCTGTAAAAGGCTTCCAAATCATAATTAAGTCCGCAAACGGAATCGTTGTTTCCACCATTGGCATTGGGTTCCTCATACATTGTAATGTTAACTGTATCAAGGTCGGTACAAGGGCCATTGGTAACAACCCATATAGCAGGAAATGTAACAGCAGCCGAATCACCATAAGAAGCTGGCGATGTCATAGTCATAGTAGCCTCAGGATTTGTTGGATCCGGATCAAATTCACTATTCACATCATCTTTTACACTCCAGTAACAAGTAACTCCGGCACCCACACCAGTAGTATCAGCATCAAAAGTATATACATTACCACATACTTCAGGTTCATCATTGGGTCCAACATACGCAAACACCTCTTTTGCGAAGGTAATTTCACATGAAGCATCATTGGTACAATTTATACCCTGATAAGTATTGGTTTCCGTCCATACAAATTCAATGGTTCTGAATGTGCCATCCCAGTTACCAACCGTAACTTCTGTATTGGGCACTGTATTATCATTATTTTCAAATGTAGGGAAAATCTGTATATCGTCATTAGGAATTAAGGGAGTAGTATCTTCCCATGCTGTCCATTGCCCTTCGCCTGTAACATTCTGTACACTCAGGTTATAGGTAAGTCCGCAAACAGAATCCACTTGTGTTTGGATGGTTGGCTGGGGGCCAGGGATAAAGGTTACAAGAATATTGTCCTGGGCATAACATGATCCGTTGTACTCAGTAAGTGTAAATTCATAGGTTCCCGGATTTCCAACTGTCACAGTGGTTGTTGCACCCGAAGCCGGGTCAAAATTTGCGTTTCCGGACCACTGGAACGTGGTTCCGGAAATGCTGTGTTCAACGGTTAATTCTACCTGATTTCCACACACAATGGTATCATTTCCGGCATAGGGAATCGGATCCTGGTTGAAATGCATAAGCACATCATCGTCCCCCACACACGGGCCATTTACAATATGCCATGTAAAAGTACAATCTCCGTAATCATCCACCATAGCAACCATGTCAGGATCATGATAATCGGTTCCCTGGACAGCAACAAAATTGCATGATGATGACCAGTATCCAATCATACCGGATGGGACATCGCTTCCATCAAATGGCAGCACTAAGCCACAAGTATCATTTTCAGCTCCGGCATCCACCACCGGATTTTGCATCCACATCACAGGGGTTCCCTGCGCAGTGGCATAACAAGACTCGTCAGGTTCAACATGGCCATTACCAGTGGTATCATATCCTGAAACGGCGGATACATAATATATCTGATTAAATGATAAGGTATCCTGACAAAAATCAGGGTCAATGCTATAAGCAAGTGGTACTTCATCACCGGCGTGGATAAAAAATTCAAACATGGATCCACCTTGCATGATGGAATCCATATTGTGAGAAACGGAATCACCGGTGCAACTACCTTCACATAAAATTACCAACGAAAGGCTGCTCATTGTACCCGGGCTCGGACACCCACAGTCGCGGTATCCTTCCAGTACAATGTTTGAACACCCATTGTTATCGGTAACTGTATAACTATAATAACCCGGTGATGAAATGGTATCTGAAAAATTTGCGGAAGATTGTGCCATACTATTAACGTTGTAATTAGATGTAGGGCTACCATCCCAACCAACGGTTGTCCATTCAACCAAAAATTGTGTGTTTGCA
>JAYENB010000212.1:0-2236 GCA_034721855.1 Bacteroidota bacterium | reverse complement strand
GGATGTGATTGCTTGCACAAAAAACATTGTTTTGTTTGGGTTGGATATGGTGGAGATGGGCGAAGGATACAAATTAAATGCTAATAATTTAGTTTTCTTTCAATTTTGAAACAACAATTTTGAAATTTAAGTTATGTATTATTGTTGCCAAAAATTCTGCATTCTTATTTGCCAAAAATTATGTATTTGTTGTTGCTGGTAAGACTGTGTACAGACTTAATATAATTTATGGTTTATCGTTAGGTAATAATCATGTTTCTTTGTGCTAAGGTCGGGACGGGGGAGCATGAAAATAAAATAAATTGCATTTATGATTGGCTTTTCTGATAATCTTCACTACTTTTAAATCCAAAATAAACAATTGCAGTATCTGTTGTAAGCCAGTATGGAAAAGAAAGTACCTATGTGCTGGTAATGGAATAAGTTAAAATTGTTAAAAAACATGTTTATAATTTGGTTTTGATTAACCTATAGCTTAATTTTGTAATGCAAGAACTAATAGAAATTGATTCAAGTAATAAGGTAAAAATCTATTGTGATTTGGAAAATGCAGAATCAATATTAGAATATTTACAGCAAGATGAAAAACATAAGAAAAAATACAGGTACATTAAAAATGTCATCCTTTTAGGTTTCAGCAACACAAACATTTATCGTAAAGTTATTAATTTGAACAAACTCTATGAGATGAGATTTTTCCCAAATGGCGATAATGATCGTATATATTGCAAACAATACGAGATTAATAACGTTATTCATATAGTGATGATAGAATTGTTTTTAGGAAAAAAAACGAAAAAGATTGACAAAAGAATAAAAAATCGTCTCGATATAATCAAAAACTATAACTATGAGCTTAAGTAAAAAAGAGTTAATCAAACAATTCAATAAACTAAACAAGTTTAATAACAATCAAGAAAAAATTGAGAATGATGCAATGATGTTGCATGCACGTGTTATGCAAATAGTTGAAATAGTCATGGATCAGAAAGGATGGAATAAAAAAACACTTGCAAACAAACTAGGAATATCCCCATCATACCTTACACAATTGTTTGTTGGTGATAAGATGATAAACTTGACAATGATTGCAAAGATTCAACATTATTTAGGAATAAAATTGAGCATAGAGTATTGCGATGGGAGTAGTATAAAATGTCGAATAAAAAATAATTTCAATGAAAACACAAAGGATCCTATTAATAAAGTTGCAACAAAATCTAAATATCTAAACTTAGTAGCATAACTATGGAAGCTAAAAATTCTCCTCTAAGATTACTTGATTTTACTATATTTAGTAGTAAGATTGAATCATATTTGCCAGAAAATCCTGAAGACATAAACTTAAATGCATTACCAATCAATATTGATTTTGAACGATTATCATCAGATGATCCGGAAGATAACAGTAAAATGATAAAAATTCAAATAAAGATCAATCCAAGTAAGAAAAAATATGGTTATGTTATGTCATTTGAAGCTGGAGGCATTTTTGATATTGCACCATCTTCAAATATTAACAAAGAGATCAAAAATAATCTCTTGGGGATTTCTGCAGTCAGTATTATGATTAGCCAATTGAGGGTTTATATTCAGAACATAACATCTTACAGCACTTGTGGAACATACCTTCTTCCTCCAATTGACATCAATGATTTGATTGAGAAAAAAGTAAAATCAGAAAAAAAACACTAAGTTTTTGTCGTGAATTGAAATCACCAATGGGGCACTAAAGGGGCATAAGGGGCATTAATGCTTTAAATTATAACAGGCATTAAACGGGCATAAGGGGCATTTTACACCCAAAACACTTCGTCCAAATGATACTGTATGCCTCAAAAAAGGTTTACACGCACAATGTGCAAATAGCAAATAAAAAAGTACCACAAAACCATCATGCTGCCCCAAAACAGCAATTCCCATCCCTCACGCCAGCGATTTGGGATGTGAAACAACAAATTACGGATACATAGTTACCCTGCTCATAATAAAAATGCACCCGGCAGAACGGGGCGGAATGTTGTGAATGTGAGTGTGGGAGGGTGGGCTGATTGGGGCTGTTTTTGAAAGCCGTACACACTATTTTTTGGGACAGTATCCATTAAAAAGCATTTGTAATTGAAAAAAAATATTATTATTTTTGATTGATTAATTATATGACGGGTTGAAGCCGTTTTTATACAACATCATCAGGATGCAAAAATTGGTTTTAACGGTGTTATAAAAGGTTTGGTAA
>JAYENB010000211.1:0-11443 GCA_034721855.1 Bacteroidota bacterium | reverse complement strand
ATGGCGATAACACAACAAACACATCCAGTACATCCAATACAATAACAGGACTCAGCGCTGGCACATACACAGTGTCTGTTTACGATGCCGAAGGATGTGAAGTTATTGATATTGTGACAGTATCAGCAAACCCACAGGTAACTCCAACATTCAATGCCGTTGGCCCATACTGCGAAGGCGATGCCATCCCCGCCTTGCCAACAACATCAACAAATGGGATTACAGGTAGCTGGTCACCGGCAATTGATAATACCACAACCACAACTTATACTTTTACACCTGCAGCCGGTGAGTGTGCAACAACAACAACCCTGACGATCACAATCACCCCACAGGTAACCCCAACATTCAATGCCGTTGGCCCATATTGCGAAGGATATGCCATTCCGGCTCTGCCAACAACTTCTCTTGAAGGTATTATCGGATCATGGTCACCGGCCATCGATAATACTATGACAACAACTTATACATTCACTCCCGATGCCGGACAATGTGCAGCAACCACGACTTTAACCATTACCGTAAGTCCAAATCCAACCACATCTCAGCGATGCTCATACCTGTGAAACCAAAGTGAATATTAAACTCAACGATGGTGAAAGAGACTGCCTTAGGATACCCAATGCATTCACACCAAATGGAGATGGTGTAAATGACACCTGGATCATTGAAAACCTTGAATTTTATCCCCGTGCTTTTATTGAGATATTCAATCGCTGGGGACAAAAACTTTATGAAGGACATCCGGATGATGAACCATGGGATGGCACTACCCTAAACGGAAAACCCATCCCCACCGGAACCTATATTTATACCATCAGACCTGAAAATGGTGTGGAAAGAATAACAGGCACGGTATCTGTTGTGAAATAACCGTTGACATGTAAAATATAAACATAGTAGTTCGTTCTTTAATTAAGAAACGCTATACTAGAAATTAACTCCAATACCGGCATCAAATTCAAATGCGGATATGCGGACGCCCTGTGTCATGATATAATGATAATACATACAACCATGCAGAAAAAAAGCAGGTGATATGTTGTAATCAAATCCTGCCGAAGGAGCCAGACCAAAATAGCCGACATTATTGGTACCATCATTTCCAAAAGCACCAAAACGGTACAATCCCATGTTTCCACCAACGTAAGGGACTAAATCATCGTTGCCAAAACGGTATTCAAGCGTCCCCAGCACAGGCATAACATATTCCGTGATATGACCACCCAATTTTTCATACGAATTGATGTGATATCCCAGGCTGGCCCCTACAGCAATTTTATCGTTGACATCAAAACGGCCTGCAAATGAAAACCCCATATAAGCCTTGGCTTCATACGTTAAATTGATATTTCTGGTTGAAGGATAAAACGTTTTAAATACACCCATACCACCGCTTAACTTAGTCTGTCCGTGTGCATTGTGCATCATAAATCCACACACAATCAGCACCATTATCTTTACAATCCATTTCATAAAACAACTTTTATTTTTGTTGAACAACATCAAAAATTTTATTCCTGTCGAGCTTAAGCCAATACATGAGACCGTTTCGTCTGACATCATCCCAGTATGCTTCTGTTAAATTGCCGTATTTTTTTATGGCCAGTTCAATATCTTTTTCAAACTGCCTGATATATTTATCTCTCAAAGCCATTTTGATGCGCATTCCCTTGTATTCAAACTCCGCTACAGGTCTGTATTCATCAGCCTCAACCACATGAATACTTCCATAACCCAACGATGCCCCTGTACTGAATTGCAATCCATCATGCATGCAACTCAATGGAGGTGTTTTCCCGGCATAAGACCACACTTCAAGCTCATCCAGCCCGACATGGAAATATTCCGTTGCACGGATGCCCATTTTTGCTCCGATGATGGAATAAATCCCGAGATGCCCGTGAAACTCATTGGTCATGGCAATGACATTAAAGGCATCATAACCATGAGCGCTGATGATAGAATCTGCCAGGTTGGCCACATCATCCTGAAGCCATGGTTTATCAACTGGCATGTTTTTATAGACCACCCCTTCCGTGGGCTTATTCACATCCAGGATACCCATCATCAGCATTTCAAGTTCTTCCGGACTTTCAGGCACATTTGCATTTTCATTTTGAACAAAATACTGGGGGAACAATACATACACAGGCAAGCACCCATCCCAGAGATATACCGGGATTTGGCCACTATTGCCTTCCTGTACCTTCTCGCTGTGAAAATCCGTTACAGCCATGGCATATTTGTTATCCATGCTTTTGAGTGCAAGAAAATAATCATCGCTTAACCTGTATGCATTGGGGTTACAAACAAATTCAACCCTTGAAATGTGTTCAAGCACATATATTGCAGACAGGCTGTCGCGGGTGTAATTCATGCCCGGATCATCCGGATTGTGATACCAGATGACACGGCTGATTTGCACACTGTCTTCAGGGTATGCCTTCAGCAAGGCTGCCAAGTTGGTTAATGTACCGCTTACAAGGTAAATATCCTTGCTGCGGTGTGCATTGAGCCTGTCGTGAATTAACGCTATCGCATCTTTCTGATAAACATCATCAGAATGTCCCGGCCACACAAGGCTTGAAGCAAAATCACGATGCACAAATTTTTTATTCAGGCTTTTTCCGGATGCCACAGGGATTCCTTCGTGTCCACAATATTCAAGCATGCCTTTGATTCTCTTTGCCCCTTGCTGCGGAGATAAAACACCATCATTTGTAACAATGGCATTGACATTGAAATCTTTGGAAGCCAAAATAAACTGCAACATCCTGAAATCATCAATGCCGGCATCCGTATCAACAATCAGGTTATATTCAGCTTTTTTATGAGCAATGGCTGGTATAGTAAGGATGATAAGGGATAAAATAAGCAGCAGGCTACGCCGGTTCATAACATTAAAATTTTAAGCGTAAAGGTAACACAAATTTCAAAATGTTAGAAACAGTATTTTTGGGCAGCGGGAAAAGTGGTTGCCATTAGGGAAAATTGTCTCCGCCTCTGCCTTCTACCTCCCACCGTCTATGCCTGTTTTTGCAATACTGCAGAACAGGAGTTCCCCTGTCACTCTGCCTGCAGTGCAAAAAACAAGGCATAGCCGGTGGCAGGGTAATCCGGCGCCGGCGGGCTGCTGGGTAGATTTGACTTATCGTAACTACTCAGTGCTAAAATTAAAAAAACCTTAACTATTCAGACGTATTTGAAACGATAGCACGATGGCACGATAGCACGAATGAACGAAGGAACGATGGAATGAGAAGTAAATAAACAATTATTAGATATGGAAAAAATAAGAACACATAAAAACATTAAAGATTTATTACTCTACATCTCGTGCTATCGTGCCATCGTGCTTTATTGGCCATGCTATATTCTGATATTCAGCATAATACCGATGATGTTCAATATAATTTGCATAATTTTATCTTTTGTTAATTTATTGACATACAGGCTGTTTGTAGTTTAAATATTTTTCATCAGGGGGAAAATTGAAAGTTAATTGGGTAAAATATAAGCTTTATCATGTCAATGTTGAGCTTAAAATTTTACCTTTGTGCAGCGAAAAAAAAATAATGTTTAACTTTTATAAATGAATTTGTTATGGCAAAGAAAAATGTGATTATCATTGGAGCTGCCGGAAGGGACTTCCACAACTTCAACACCTATTTCAGGGGGAATAAAGATTATAACGTTGTTGCATTTACAGCAGCACAAATCCCTGATATTGATGGCAGAAAATATCCGAAAGAATTAGCAGGAGATCTATATCCTGAAGGCATTCCAATCCATGCAGAAGAAGAATTGGAAAAACTGATAAAAGACCTCAATGTTGACGATTGTGTATTTTCATACAGTGATGTCCCTTATCAGCATGTCATGAAAATAAGTGCGCGCGTAAATGCCGCCGGTGCCAACTTTAAACTGCTGGGGCCAAACGACACCATGATAAAAAGCAAAAAACCGGTTGTTGCTGTTGTTGCTACACGTACAGGTTGTGGTAAATCTCAAACCAGTCGTAAAGTAATTGAGTACCTGATGGGCAAAGGCCTTAAAGTTGTGGCTATACGTCACCCCATGCCTTATGGCGATCTCAATGCACAGAAAGTTCAACGCTATGCCGAAGTTTCTGACCTTGAAAAACATAAATGTACCATCGAGGAAATGGAAGAATACGAACCCCACGTAGTGCGCGGAAACGTTATTTACTCTGGTGTTGACTATGAAGCCATTGTCCGTGAAGCAGAAAATGATCCCGACGGTTGTGATGTCATCCTCTGGGACGGTGGAAACAATGATTTTCCATTTTATAAAACCGATCTGCATGTTACCGTAGCAGACCCGCATCGTCCGGGACATGAATTGTCCTATTATCCCGGTGAAGTAAACCTCCGTATGGCAGATGCCATTGTGATCAACAAAATGGATTCTGCTGCTCCAGAAGGCATTCAGACAGTGCGTGAAAGCATCAAAAGCGTTAATCCCAATGCAACAGTTATTGACGGCGCATCACCAATAAAAGTAGATGATCCATCAGTAATCAAAGGGAAAAGAGTACTCGTTGTTGAAGACGGCCCAACCCTGACTCACGGTGAAATGAAAATTGGCGCCGGTACAGTGGCAGCACAGAAATTCGGATGTAAAGAATTGATTGATCCACGTCCGTACGCTGTTGGCAAACTGGCTGATACCTTCAAAACTTATCCCAACGTAGGCACATTGTTACCCGCCATGGGTTACAGTCCCCAACAACTGAAAGACCTTGAAACAACAATCAACACAACCGATTGTGATTCTGTGGTTATCGGCACACCGATTGACCTGAACCGCATTATTGATATCAAGAAACCCAATACCCGTGTATATTACGACCTCCAGGAAATTGGTGAACCCAACCTTGACGGGGTGTTGAGTGAATTTATTCAAGAGCATAAGCTCAAATAATCAACACTATCCGTAGGTATTGTTACGAAATAAAGTGAACAGAATAGGCGAAGTTATTTTTATTTTTTACAAGGCATAAAAACTGCGAATAGCCACAGTTTATTTAGTGTCCGTCCATAATGTCCGATTTCTGCGTTACGCTCGCATTGGCAACCAGTCATTTACATCAGTAAACTCCTGGTTGCCAATACTACGCAAGCCTTGAACTCGAACATTATGAATTAGACACTTACTTTATAGACAGACTCTATTTAATGTTTTTATAACGAAGTAAAAAGAACGAGCTTAAATGTTCAGGTTATTTTGTGACAATGCCTTAACACAAAAAAAGCCGGAAATTTTCCGGCTTTTTTTGTTGTGTTAATCCTGCTGCCCCGATTCAATACAGGTTCTTTCTTTCCTGGTAAGCTTGTCTTTTACCAGATCATAAGAATGATCGATCAATTTTATCAAACATTCATCCTGAATGCTTCCATTAATCAAAATATCATTCCAGTGTTTTTTATCCATGTGGTAAGCCGGTTTCACTGCTTCATAGGTTTCACGTAATACAACAGCATTTTCAGGGTCACATTTCAGTGTAATGGAAAAGGATTTCTCAAGATCAATAAGAGCAAACATTTTTCCCATCAGTTTAAAAACCAATGTTGACTGATTAAAAGGAATATCCTCCGTCACACAAGCTTTGCTGATGCAATATTCTCTGAATGTTTAAATATGCATATATAGTTACATATCACGTGCAAGCCTTATCCCCCGCGCGTTGCTTCCGTAATTACGGTATCCTTCAATCCGGTTTGTCACACGGCAATCATGAGGATCGTTAAACCATGAGCCACCTCGTAACACATGGTAATCTCCTTCAGGCGGCGCATGTGGATTGTTCGGAACGCTAAAATTATAGAAATCGGGATCATACTTATCGCTGCAAGGCTCCCAAACGTTTCCTGACATATCATACAAACCCAGTTCATTGGGTAATTTCTGACCAACAGGCTGGGTTTTTCCATTGCTATTTTCACCATACCACGCTACTTCATCAATATCATCACTACCACTGTATGTATAACCCTTGGACTTCACTCCCCCCCTGGCAGCAAACTCCCATTCCGCTTCTGTTGGCAATCGATATTCCTTCCCTGTGACGCGGTTCAGGGCATCAATAAATCGCTCTACTCTGATTTCAATGTCCTCCACCGGACAATTATAACACCCTGCATAATAACTGGGATCATCTCCCATCACAGCAAACCATAATTCCTGTGTCACTTCGTACCTACCGATGTAAAAATGGTCCAAATGCACTTTGTGTACAGGGTTTTCATCATCAGCAGCTTCAGCGGCATTTGAACCCATCATAAAAGTCCCCCCCTCAACAGCAACTATTTCAAAACTCACACCAAGCACTTCTTCGACATAATCTTCCCCGGTAAATGCTTCTTTTTCAACTTCAATCTTTTCCCCGGAAGGTATCAGCTCCTTGAAAGTATTGCAGGAATGCAGTGCAACTAAGACCAACAAAAATATGTAAATCCACACTTTTTGCATAACAGCCATAAAATTAGCGAAAGATATAAAAATTCCACAAGCCTTAAGATACCATCATTACAAAAAACAGAATTTTAGCTTCTGATTTTCTTTTAATACCTGGATGGGTGTTATTCTACATACCACCGCCGGCTACGTTCTACAGCCCGCTTCCATTGATTATGCAAGAATTTTCGTTTTGATTCCGACATGTGGGGCATATATGATAAGGATGATGACCAATACCGTTTTATATCATTTTCATTACAAATACCACTTCCCTGAGCCGCCAAAAAAGCAGCGCCCAGGGCTGTTGTTTCAGTAATTTCAGGCTTTATAACTTTTACTCCGGCAATATCAGACAAAAATTGCAAAAAGAAATTATTTCCACTGACGCCACCATCTACACGCAAATCTTTCACTTTCAGATCAGCTGTTTTTTGCATAATCTGTATAACATCCTGTGTCTGGTAGGCTAAAGACTCCAGGCCGGCACGTACCACATGGGCTTTTCCGGCAGCCTGTGTCAGACCAATAATGGTGCCTCTTGCACCAGGATCCCAATAAGGGGTGCCCAGGCCGGCAAATGCAGGGACAAAATAGACCCCGGCGGTATCTGGGACCGAAGCTGCAATTTCTTCAGATTCCCGTGGGCTGTTAAAGAGTTGTAAATTTTTTTGCATCCATTTTATGGTAGCACCGGCAAAAAACACGGATCCTTCCAATGCGTATGTAGGCTTGCCATTGATTCGCCATGCAACGGTTCGCAACAAACCGTCATCCTGCGTAACCGGACATCTGTTTCCCACATTCATAAGGACAAAAGCCCCTGTACCACAGGTGTTTTTTACCATGCCCGGTTGATGGCAAATCTGACCGTATAAAGCTGCTTGCTGATCGCCTGCTATTCCTGTTATTTGGATAGGCGCACCACCAAATATTGATGAATGGGTTTTGGCAAGTTGGCCTGATGAATCCACAACACGAGGCAACATAGCCCGTGGAACATCAAAATATTCCAGTAGCTCGTCATCCCAGTCAAGATTGTGAATATTGAACAACAAGGTACGGGAGGCATTGCTAACATCCGTGATGTGATGATTCCCCCCACTGAGTTTCCATATCAGCCAGGTATCAATCGTTCCGAATAAATATTCTCCGTTTTTAGCTTTGGCTTTGGCTCCCGGCACATGTTCAAGTAACCACTGCAGCTTTGTGCCTGAAAAATAGGGATCACTTAAAAGCCCTGTCTTACGCCGGATAATGTGTGAAATTTCCTGTTTTGCCATGGCATCACATTTTGCTGCCGTCCGCCTGTCCTGCCAGACAATACACGGGTGAACAGGTTTCCCTGTATGTTTATTCCATACCACAAAACTTTCCCGTTGATTGGTAATGCCAATGCCGGCTACCTCTGAGGGTTTTACATCGGTTTTTTGCAATACATCTTGTGCTGTTTTTACCTGGGTTTGATATATTTCTTCAGCATCCTGCTCTACCCATGCATCATGGGGATAATACTGCTCAATTTCCATCTGGCTGATGCCCACAATGCTAAATTTATCATCAAACAATATACTCCGGCAACTTGTGGTACCCTGGTCAAAGGCCAATACATAGGTTTGTTCATTCATCGCTTTTTATTTTTATGCTTAAAGATAATGATACATCAGAAAAAAATAGATTTTCATGGAAATTTAATGGTAAAATCACTGATAAAAGCCATACCACAATGATTGTCAAAACAGCCGGCACAATAAACTTTTGCTGCATGATTCACACAAACAAAATGCCCGGCATCCCGAAAAACTCGAAAACACCGGACATCTGCCTGCGCCATATTCATCCGAATACAAAAAACTGTCACTTACTTTCTTCAGGAAAAAACACAACTTCCATCTTTATATCCTCGGTGAAAATATTTTTTGCAAAAGCCACAATCTGATCTTTGGTAGCTTTTTCAACCAACTTATCCATGACCGGAGCGTAAGGATACACACCATTTTCATTAAACATAGACAACATGTTTACCCACCTGAAGTTATCTTTCAGGTCTTCGCTGCGTTTTTTAGCGTAGGCTTTTTTAAATTCCTCAATGTAATGATCCTCAACATCACCCGCTGTCAGTTTTTCAATTTCATCATACACGACGCCTTTCAGTTCTTCAACTCGTTCGGGATCACAGGTAAAGCTAATGTAGTACATATACTCTTCAATGGGTTCAAAAGAAATATAGCCGTAGGTACCAACGCCATAAGTCCCGCCTTCGTCTTCCCGCACGGTTTCGGTAAAACGGCGATCGAGAATGTTGCTGACAGCGCGCATCATAGTAACATTTTCGTACGTGTAATCCATGTTGTTATGATACTCAATCTGCACTTTGGCTTTTGGCGTAACCATGGGTATTTCAATGGTTTTGCTGACGGCGTTTTTAATATAATAACGTTTGATGTCTTTGAACGATTCGGTTTTATTTTCTGATGGCAGTGATGCCAAATAGGTTTCCACCATTTTTTTAAGTTCCTTCCTCTCAAAATTACCGACAAGGTACACAGTAAAATCTGCGGCATTGGAATACCGTTCTTTGTAAATATTCAACAAGGCATCAGAATATGCAACCTTTTTATAATCTTCCCATTCCAATGGTTGTGCCCATGGGTGATAACCATATCGGATGGCCTTAATGCTGTCGCGCATCACTGTATTTGGGTTGTTCAACCGGTTTTTGTAGAATGTCTCCCGGCCTGTCATGTATTTTTTATATCCTTTTTTATCCAGCCGTGGTTGGGTAAACATCAGGTGGTACATTTTAAAATTATCCTCAAGGTATTTCACCATGGACATACCCATTATGTTTTCATTATACATGCGGATGCCACCAAAATCATAAAGCTTTTTTCCATTCATGTACCGTTCCAACTGGATTTGTTCATAATCAGCCAGCCCACTTTCTGTAACAGCACCCCCGGCAACAGCAATCTCAGCCCGTTGTGACACGTCATAAAGGGACTTGCCGCCTTTGGAAAAGAAATAAAAAGCATACTCATCTTCTTTGAAATCCGCAAACTTAATGTACATTTCCATGCCATTGGAAAGCGTCCATTTTTCACATTCAGGCTCATCAATTTTTTTAGTTTTGATGATTTTGCCCGGTTCGGGGGTTTCTGACATCAAATCATCAATGCTTTTGACCGGATCATAAGGTTCATATTTTTTCTTTTCAGATTTTTTAATGACCTCAGCCAGCACTTCTTTGCCGGGAAGTTCAACATCATCCGGCCCTGACAAAGTAACCACGCGATTGTTATCCACCATGAGTCCCTGTATGGATTGTTCGACCTCCTCAAGGCTGATATCATCCAGGTATTGCTTATAGAAAGCCAAAACCGTTTCGGGCGACATGATCACATCATCTTCTTTAAAAGCATGGACCACGCTATAACAATGCGAACGGCTTTCCCGTGTATCTTTTTCACGTACGCTGCGTTCTGCCCAGCGCATTCTCACTTCTTTCATTTCATTTAGTTCTTCCCTGGTAAAACCATGTTGCAAGGCCCGGTGCATTTCTTCGAGCAGGATTTGTGCAGAATGCAGTACTTCTCCTTCAACCGGATAGGCATAAAAATAAAGCGCTGATTTTTCAGGTTTTATGTTGTAATATCCCCAGCCACCATACCGCATTGGCTGTCCTTCGTTTTGTGTTCGTTCATCAATCCGTTGCTTCAACATACTAAATGCCAGCCTGCGCACAACTTCTTCACGGTATTTGTCAAATGTCAATGAAGGATCAAGCGGTTCATTTTTAAAATACACCCTCATGCGTATGTTACTGGCTTCCTTGTCAGTATGAATGGCATACAGAGTCTCTTCGTGATCAGGGATTTCCTGCTCAACGCGGGGTTTGGGATTTTGCGGCATTTCCATGCTGCCGAATACCTCTTTTATTTTTTGCTCGGTTTCATCCACATCAATGTCACCAATGGCCACAATAGCCTGCAAATCGGGACGGTACCAGGTGTTAAAGAAATCACGCAGACGCTGGGGGTTCACGTTATCAACAATCTCAATATCGCCAATAACATTGTGTTTCGCGTATTTAGAATTTTTGTAAAGCTTCATATTAATGCTGTCGCGGATGCGTGAATACGAAGAATTGCGGGCACGCCACTCTTCATGTATTACCCCCCGCTCTTTTTCCACCTCTTCATCAAGGTAGGATACATCTGTAGCCCAATCGCGCAAAATAAGCATGGAAGTATCAATGTAGGCTTTATCTTCTACCGGCACTTTGGTGAGGGTATAAACGGTTTCGTTGTAATTTGTCCAGGCGTTGATGTTGGGACCGAATTCCATACCAATGCTTTGCAGGTAATCCAGCACAGCCTTGTCGGGAAAGTTTTTGGTACCGTTGAAGGCCATGTGTTCACAAAAATGGGCCAGCCCATTTTGATCGGGCTCTTCCTGCATAGCTCCTGCATGCGTTATTAGCCAGAATTCGGCGCGTTTTTCAGGCTTTTCATTGTGTTTGATGTAATAGGTTAACCCGTTGTCAAGTTCGCCAACGGTATAAGATTCATCAAATGGAATGTCATCAGACAAACTGATTTTTTCCTGGGCAAAAGCTAAAAAGCCGATGGTTAGGATTAGTGTCAAAGAAAGGAGTTTTTTCATGGGATATTGAGTTAAAAATTAGTAACTAATCAGTATCAACAAAAGTAGATCCTCCCCGCAAAGACGGAGACCCGTCTGTCGCCGAGCAAGGTTGCAAAGTTATAAAATTTGTAACCATTCACAGTATATTTATTTAACATCAATTTCTTAGTTCAGACATTTTTATAATTTCTAATTGACCTAATTGACCTAATCAATACCCAAATCCCAATGTGTAAAATGTTAACTTACTTTTTTATAAATAGAGTTAAAAATCAAATTCAATTCTTTTGCTTCTTAATTAGAGCAATTAGAAATT
>JAYENB010000210.1:0-11457 GCA_034721855.1 Bacteroidota bacterium | reverse complement strand
ATAATAATGATGGTAGTATTTTTTTCATTATAGTTCAATTTTAAATAAATTAATCTTTGAGAGTCCACTCCAAAAAGTCACAAAACATAATTCAAAGATAAAGCTTTTTTATGTAAAACAGAAAAAAATTTCTATTTTATTAACAATTAAGGGAAACTGTTGATAACTTTTTGCTTAATAATTGATTTACAAACAGATATAATTCACTCCAAAAAGGCATACCCAACAATGTTAGCACCCATTTTGAGGGCTTTTAGCCTTGTTTCGTAGCTATCGTTATGTACAGCAGGATCTTCCCAGCCATCGCCCAGGTCTGTTTCATAGGTATAAAAAAGCACAATTCTGCCTTGATGAAAAATAGCAAATCCCTGGGGAGGTTTGTTGTCGTGTTCGTGAATTTTGGGTAATCCTTTTGGAAAATCAAACACCTTGTGAAAAATGGGATGCTCAAACCCAACTTCAGTTAAACTTTTATCAGGAAACAATGCTTTTATTTGTGGCCGGATATACTTGTCCATGCCATAATTATCATCTATATGTAAAAAACCACCACTCAGTAAATATTTTCTGAGGTTTTCTTTCTCATAATCGGAAAAGATGATATTTCCATGGCCTGTCAAATGAATAAAGGGATAATTGAAGATTTCAGGGCTTCCCGGTTCCACAGTTTCCGGATCTTCATACAATTGCGTATTCAATTCCGCATTACAAAACGCTATCAGGTTGGGAAGGGCAGTGGGGTCTGAATACCAATCGCCACCACCGCTGTATTTCATCAATCCGATTTTCAGATCACTTTCCTGCGAAAACACACCTGTTGCAAGCATTCCCAGTAAAATTACTGCACTGTATGATTTCCATTTTTGCATGGTATAAAATTAAGAGGCCTTCTATTAATTTTTTCTTTCAAGAAACAAATTTTGTGCAAATGAGAGCAGAGGCAAAGCTGCCATCCTGAGCGAAGCCGAAGGGTTGCTTTGACTATACCGAATGCAGCCAAAATCATGCAAATGTAATGAATAAGATGCAAGGCACAAATTTTTTTGCAATATCCCGATAGGTATTAGTAGGAAGTAGGCAGTAGGCAAAAAGGGAAATGTTTTTTGCCAATTGCCAACTGCTTTATTGCCAACTAATTTGCGATCCAAGTGTAAAATTAACACAAACACTATTCATTTCATTTTACTTCGTTATTCGTAACTAATCAGTCGAAATATTTACATCCCATTTTATAATTCACAATCATTGTTCATAAATAATGATTGTGATAATCGGATTTTTTTTGTTATTTTGTTTGCTTGATAAAATGTTTGTTTATTTATTTCATGGAGATTATGAAAACAACGTGTAAATTATTTGCCACAATTACATTTATTGCAATCTCGGTGCATCTTTTCGCACAGGATCCGGAAATTATCAGCTCTCCCTCCAATGAAATTATTTGTACGGGTGAGAATGTGACTTATGTTGTTAAAGCTACTGGAACAGAACCATTTTCTTATGAATGGTTTTTCAACGGAACAGCCATATCAGGAACCGATAATGACACCCTCCTGATTCCCGGCGCAGATGAAACCAACGAAGGCACATATTATTGTATAGTCAGCAACACTGTTAGTTCTGATACAACAGATGATTTTCAACTGCTTGTTGTTACCGGGCCACCACAGATAATAGGACAAGCCGTTGACAGCACTTATTGTGAAGGGACAAATCAACAAATAAGCATCAGCACAACTGGTGAAAACTTATATTACATCTGGACACATGATGATAATCCAATCTCATTTTTTGGCCCCAATGTAACATTCACTGATTTATCCGGAGCGGATAACGGCATATACACGTGCACCGTTGATAATGCATGTGGTACTGCAGAGCCTGTAAATATCCAGGTAAATGTTGCATTGCTTCCCGTCATAATTTCCGGACCAGAACCCGTTACTGTATGTGAGGGAGATAATACTGGTTTCGGGGTTACCGCAGAGGGCTCAGACCTGCAATATCAATGGTTCTATGAAGGCACTCCCTTACCCGGGGAAAACGCAGATACATTGATATTTGAAAATGTTGTTGCTGATACAGCCGGATTGGTGTCATGCAGCATTTTCAATGAATGCGACAGCATAAACACAGGCGAGGTAAGCCTTATTGTCAATACATTACCACAAGTCACTGCCCATCCGATTGATCACACCCTGTGCATTGGAGCAAATACGACATTGATTTCAACAGCCACAGGGACACCTCCCATTGCTATGGCCTGGTATGAAAACGGGTCCATTATTCCCGGAGCAGACACCAGCCACCTCCCTATAAACATTCAACCGGGAGATACCTCATATTATTATGCCGCTTTTATGAATACCTGCGGAACCGTGTATTCAGATTCTGCTATGATCATTCCCCAGTCTCCTCCCATAATTACACAACAACCTGTGGATAATGAAGTATGCTTGCACAACACGGTTGACCTGAACATTAAAGCCAATGGCTCAGAACCCCTCTATTATCAGTGGCGTAGAAATGGTGTGGATGTTGATGATACTAATGCATCTGGAGCACAAACTGCCAACTTATTGATTGAAAATATCAATGAAGGACAAAGCGGCATCTATACATGTTATGTGTGGAACGAATGTGGGGATGCTGTTTCTGATGAGGCCGTTATAGAAATTGTGATGCCCCCCAACATTGTTTCACAGCCCGATCCCATTATTGTTTGCGAAGGTGATTCCGCCGGATCTGAAATGATGGTGCAGGGAGATGAGCCTTTTGATTATTACTGGGTAAATCAGGATGCAGGAGATACTGTGAGCAATGATGAATCTCTTGTTTTTAATGCCATTACCGAATATGAGGCAGGAACTTATTATGCCATTGTATCCAATCAATGTGAAGATGTTTTTTCAGATGCTTTTGAAGTGCAGGTATTTACCTATCCTGAATTCACGCTGCAACCCCAGGATATTGATGCTTGTCATGGTGACAGCATTGCTTTGGAAGTAATTGTTGAAGGTACACAGCCGATCAACTACATGTGGTACAAAAACCAGTCTGCCCTAACAAGTGAAACCGATACCATATTGGAATTTGATCCTGCTCAAAGCCTTGAAACCGGATATTACATGTGCGTGGCTGACAACCTTTGTGGCATTACCGAAAGCGATGAAGTACTTGTCAACATCGGTACCATCCCGGCAATAACCTGGGACCCCGTTGGCACCCAAATGTGTGAAAATGAAACGCTTATTTTGTATGCTGATGCACAGGGTGAAAACGTGTTTTATCAATGGTACCTCAACGATGAACCCATCGCCGGACAGACCGACACATCACTTTTTATCCCCAATGTCAGTGATACCATGTCAGGAGAATATTACTTTCAGGCTTACAACGGATGCGCTGCAGCCAATTCGGATACCGTAAGCGTGGACATTGCCCCGGCACCGGAAATTGACATTGGCGAAAACCAGGAATTATGCGACGGTGAAGAAGTTGTTTTATCTGCTTTTGGCGATATTCAATCTTATGACTGGAACAATGGCCAAAGCAACGCTGCCACCATTACCGTTACCGAAACCGGAGAATATACGCTTGCTGCCACAGGCGATAACGGGTGCATTGGCTATGATACGGTTTATATCGAATTTCATCCTTACCATTATGTCAATCTTGGCCCTGACGGTAATTACTGTGGTCCACAAACGCTTGATGCAGAGGAAGGAGCGTACTCTTATATATGGAATACGGGTTCAACAGAATCATCCATCTCTGTAACAGAAAGTGGAGAATACCAGGTAACCACTGAAGGAGATGCTTTCGGTTGTACGTATTCGGACACAGTCAACATGAGCATACTCGAACAGCCTCATGTGGATATCGGGCAGGATCATACCATCAGCATTGATTCCACCCTTGAATTGTGCGTCGATAATGTGTATGATCAATACAACTGGAGCAATGGTGATCCCGATACATGTGCATTGTATTCAGGGTCTGTACTGGGTGAAGGAATACATGATGTCTGGCTGACAGTGAGCTTTTCAAATGGCTGTTCAGATACAGACAGCATTGAAATTACTGTTTTTGATGACAGCGACATTACGCAATTATCCGCAGGAGAATCCATTACCTTGTATCCCAATCCTGTTGAGAATCATTTGAACCTTGATCTTAATTTGAATGAAAAACCTAAAACCGTTGAAATTATAAATATCAACGGAAACGTGGTGAAACAATTTGGAATCACAGAAAACAATCAATACCGGTTAAACCTTAAGAGCCTATCTTCGGGTGTATATGTTTTGCGCATTTTATCAACCAACAGACACATGAATTTCAGATTCATCAAACAATAAAAAGATGGGAAAGAAGAAGAAAGAGAAAAAAATTTTTAAAGGCAGAATACGTGGAGCCATGGTTACCACCGTACTCAGCATGACGTTGGTGCTTTTTCTGCTTGGCATTGTCGGCTACCTCATGCTCAACGCACAGATGTTATCCGAACATGTCAGGGAAAGCATTAACCTGAATGTTAAACTAAAGGATGAAGCCAGAAACCCTGAAATTATCGCATTTAAAAAGAACCTTGAGAAACTGAGTTTTGTAAGATATACCGAATTCATTTCCAAAGATGATGCAGCTGAAAGGCTTAAAGAAGATCTCGGTGAAGATTTTATTGACATCCTCAACTACAATCCGTTGTGGGGGTCTATTGATGTATATTTAGCAGCTAATTATACCAATCCTGATTCTGTGCAAATGATCGAATCACGCCTCATGGATTATACCCATCTCGTGGATGAAGTAACCTATCAAAAAGACCTGCTTTATGCTGTGAATAACAACATCAAAAACATCAGCCTAGTCTTTTTGGGGTTTGCGGTGCTGTTGTTGTTGATTTCTTTTGCACTCATCAACAATACCATACGGCTGATGGTGTATTCAAAACGATTCAACATCCGCACAATGCAGCTTGTGGGAGCATCCAGATCGTTCATTCGAAGACCATTTATCTCAACAGGTATTGTTGAAGGTATTATTTCTTCGATACTGGCCTCCCTTATTTTGATCGGATTGATAAACCTCATGCATCAGGAATTTTCAGACATCATCAGTTTAAGTGATATAAGGATCATTATTCCTTTATTTATTCTTGTATTAGGTTTGGGAATAATAATTTCGTATATTTCGACGTTTTTTTCAGTCAATAAGTACCTAAGAATTAACCCGGAAAATTTGTATTACTAATGGCTAAACAACCACGCAAACCAAAAGAACAGAAACAGAACATATTTGCATTTGATAAATCCAATTACATACCCATGGTCATTGGATTCGTTGTCATAATTATCGGTATGATCTTAATGGCCGGAGGGAACAATCATGATCCCCTTAAATTTCATTATGAAATATTTAGCACAAGACGCCTTACCATTGCACCCATAATCATTATGCTGGGATTTGTCATTGAGTTGTATGCCATATTGAAAAAACCAGGTCAAACAAAAAAAGAAGATAAAGACTAAAACTCCTCCCCTGCAATGGAATGGTTTGAAGCGTTGATCCTGGGGCTTATTCAGGGCCTGACAGAATTTTTACCTGTGAGTAGTTCCGGTCACCTGGAGATTGGGAAAGCCATATTTGGTATCACCGGAGAAGAAAACCTGTATTTCACAATTGTGGTGCATGGCGCTACCGTGTTAAGTACCATTGTTGTATTGTGGCAGGAAATCAGACAATTGATTACCGGCAGCCTGAAATTTACATACAACGAGGAAACCAAAACGGTATTGAAAATACTTGTTTCTATGATTCCCGTAGGCATTGTCGGCGTGTTTTTTAAAGAAGACATCAAACAATTCTTTGACGGAGACAACATGCCTTTTGTGGGCAGCATGCTACTTATCACCGCAGCTTTACTTGCTTTTGCGCATATATTCAAAAGCCGCTCCCGGAACATTACTTACAGCAACGCTTTTGTCATTGGCATTGCCCAGGCTTTTGCTGTTTTACCCGGAATCAGTCGCTCTGGAGCAACCATTGCCACAGGACTGATGCTGGGAAACAAACGAGAAAATGTAGCAAAATTCTCCTTTTTAATGGTGTTGTTACCCATCATTGGCGAAAACTTACTTGACATTATATCAGGAAACCTTACCGGTGAATCAGGGATGCAAGCGATGCCTCTTATCATAGGCTTTCTAACTGCTTTTGTTTCAGGATATATTGCCTGCCGGTGGATGTTGAACATTGTAAAAAAAGGAAAACTTTACTGGTTTGCGATTTACTGTGCTGTGGTCGGAGTTATTTTAATTTTGTTTATGTAAGCTATGGAAGTATTTAATGCACATACAGATGATTTTCAGAAAGGCGTGGTAATACCTGTCAACAAGCCATTAGGCTGGACATCTTTTGATGTGGTAAAAAAGATAAGATACACGTTAAAATATCATCGTGGCATCGAAAAAATAAAAATTGGCCATGCCGGCACACTGGATCCAAAAGCAACGGGGCTTTTGCTGGTATGTACAGGAAAAGCAACAAAACACATTTCTGAGTTTCAGGATATGGAAAAAGCATACCTTGCCAACATCAAACTTGGTGCAACCACCCCTTCTCTTGATACGGAAACCAATGAATCCGAACAGTATCCGGTGGATCATATCACCAAATCAGCCCTGGAGGATGCTTTAGATAAATTCAACGGGACAATCAATCAAATTCCACCTGAATACTCAGCCTTAAAACACAACGGGAAAAGAGCCTATACCTTAGCGAGGGAAGGCAAACATCCGGAACTAAAATCACGGGAAGTTTACATTGAAAACATAAAATTAACAGAATTCAGGAAACCATTTTTTTCTATTTACGTTACATGTCGTAAAGGAACTTATTTGCGTTCACTGGCCAGGGATATTGGGAAAAAACTGGATTCCGGAGCCTATCTCGTTGAGTTGATAAGAACACAAATCGGTAATTATAAGCTCTCTGATGCTTATGATCAAAAAAGAATTGAAAAAATATTGAAAAAATGAAACTTTTTTACAATTAAACTGTATTAAGTAAAGTTATAAACTAAACATTCAGTAAGTGTTAACACAAAAATAAACGCGTTGTTCTATGAAATTATCACAATTTAGGTATGCTTTACCAGAAGACCGAATTGCTTTGCATCCGGCAAAAAACAGGGACGAATCCAGGTTAATGGTCTTACACCGAGAATCCGGAAAAATTGAACATCGCACCTTTAAAGATGTAAAAGAATATTTTTCCGAAAATGATGTCATGATATTCAATGACACCAAGGTTTTTCCTGCCCGCTTACGTGGCAAAAAAGAAAAAACCAATGCAGATATTGAAGTATTTTTACTCAGAGAATTAAACAGGGAACAAAGATTGTGGGATGTACTGGTGGATCCTGCCAGAAAAATCCGCATCGGAAACAAACTGATTTTTGGAGAAAACGAAAGCTTGCTTGCCGAAGTTATTGATAACACAACCTCACGGGGACGTACACTCAGATTCCTTTACGATGGCCCTTACGACGAATTTAAAGACACATTATACAAACTTGGCGAAACCCCGCTTCCCAAATTTATTCACCGGCCTGTGGAAGAAGAGGATAAAACCCGTTATCAAACTATTTTTGCAAAAAAAGAAGGTGCTGTTGCCGCTCCCACAGCAGGCATGCATTTCAGCCGCGAATTACTGAAGCGCCTTGAGATTATTGGTATTGATTTCGGCTTTATTACGTTGCATGTCGGGCTTGGCAATTTTCGTAATGTAGAAGTGGAAGACCTGACGAAACATAAGATTGACAGTGAAGAAATATTTATCCCGCAGGAAACTGCTGACATCGTCAATAAAGCAAAAGAACACAAACGACAAATATGTGCTGTTGGCACAACGGTGTTACGTACATTGGAAACCAGTAAATCCACAATGGGAATGCTGAAGCCCTATAAAGGCTGGACAAACCTGTTCATCTTTCCACCATACGAAGTTCATGTACCAACAAGCATGATCACAAATTTTCATTTGCCAAAATCCACGCTGCTGATGATGGTTTGTGCTTTTGCGGGATATGATACATTGATGCATGCATACAAAGTTGCTATTGAAGAAAAATACAGATTTGGTACCTATGGTGATGCCATGCTTATTATCTAGTAGTTCGTTCTTTAATTAGTGTCCGTTCATAATGTCCGATTTCTGCGTTACGCTCGCATTGGCAACCAGTCATTTACGCCAGTAAACTCCTGGTTGCCAATACTTCGCAAGCCTTGAACTCGAACATTATGAATCAGACACTGACTTTATTGACAGACTCTAATTAATATAACTTGTCCGGCGAAGACGGATAACAAACACATATTGTTATGATCACAAAAGAAGAACTGAAGCAACTTCAGAAGCGTACGGAAGCGCTAAGGGGGTATCTTTGACATTGACAACAGACTGGATAAGATAGAAACACTCGAAAAAGAATCCCAGGCACCAGATTTCTGGGATGATCCCGATAAAGCTCAGCAATTGCTCAAACAAATTTCCTATGAGAAAAGCTGGGTTAATGCCTATAACCATGTGAAAACCAAGCTTGGTGATCTTGAAGTTCTTCTGGATTTCGCTGACGATGACGATGTTTCAGAAGATGAATTAAATGCTGCCCATAAGGATTTCTTGCAGGCCATTGAAGACCTGGAATTAAGAAACATGTTACGCAACAAAGAAGATCACATGGATGCCGTGATGACCATCAATGCAGGTGCAGGAGGAACTGAAAGCAATGACTGGGCTGATATGTTGATGAGAATGTACATGCGCTGGGGCGAAACCAACAATTATAAAATCAAACAAATTCACATGAGCGAAGGCGATCAGGTGGGAGTGAAATCTGTGACACTGGAGTTTTCAGGCGAATTTGCTTATGGATACCTCAAAAGCGAAAACGGCGTACACAGGCTTGTCAGGTTATCCCCTTTTGATTCTGCTCATAAAAGGCATACTTCCTTTGCTTCTGTATTTGTTTACCCCCTGATTGATGAGGATATTGACATTGAAATTAACCCTGCAGACATCGAATGGGATACATTCAGAAGCAGTGGTGCAGGCGGACAAGGCGTAAACAAACTCGAAACAGGGGTAAGGTTGAAGCATATGCCTACAGGCATTACCATTGAAAACACAGAAACCCGCTCACAGCATAAAAACAAAAACAACGCGCTGCGGTTATTGAAGTCCCAATTATATCAACTGGAGCTTCAAAAACAACAGGAAGAAAAAAGTAAGATCGAAGAAGGCAAAAAGAAAATTGAATGGGGCTCACAGATCCGTTCATACGTAATGCATCCTTACAAAATGGTCAAAGACCTGCGAACTAACCACGAAACAGGGAATGTGCAGTCCGTGATGGATGGCAATCTTAATCCTTTCATCAAAGCATTTCTGATGGAATATGGTGCTAGCGTGTAAATTCATCTCTTTACCGGAAAGACGCAAAGTTACGATAGCACGAAAGCACAATTGCATGATACGATGTTATACTTTCATGCTGTGATTACATCGTCTCATCACCCTATCATGTCTTCTCACTATCGTCATTTCTCAGCGTCTTAGCGGTAATAGTCGTTGAAAATTGTATGCGTCTGTTTTTTAATTTTAGCACTGAGTAGTTATTTCATATTATCAAAAATAACAACTTAATTCTATCATTTTTAACTTTTTAAGGCAACCATATTAAAAAAAAATCGTATTGTAAATAGATGCTGGTATGTGTAAAAAATAAATTATAAAAACAACTGTGTGAAATATTGATAAACACATGTATTTCAACATATCAACATAAGTATTTTTTATTGTGTCATTTCTTTTTATTATTTTAGCAATGAATTAATGAATAAAAATCATGAGGATTATGAAAACATTAAAACTTTATCATAACGCAGTACTGATTTTTTTATTTTTGTTTACAATGGGGATTAGCAGCCCTGCCCAAATCTCTTTAGAGAAGAATAAGTCTGCAGATAACAGAAACGGAAATTCTGAATCTGCACAAATTTCAGAATCAGTACTACCTGATACAATTAAAAACAAAGATACCAAAGCTGTCAAAGACCACATTTCTTTTGATTCTGAAGAAATACAGGAAATACTCCGGCAAAAGCAACAAACCCCATTGGAAGAATTGTACCAGGCCAGTGGCTTAAACAAGCCTCCCCAACAAACGGATACAATCAATGAAACAGTATTGCACGACACCCAATTAAAATCAGGAACAAGATCCGTTTATTATCATCCCACATTAGGTTTACAAAACACATACAATGGGGCCTGTATGGAAAGCATCAATTGCGGATCATCACACTCATATTATGACGATGGTGGTAGCGGTGATTATTCAAATGATATCAACTCAATTTACAGGACATTTTGCCCCGGAGAAGCAGGGCAATGCGTACAGGCAACCATCAATGATTTCAGCATTGAAGATGACGGATGGGGCGGATGTTACGATTATTTAACAATCAGTGCAGGACCAACACAAAACAGCACTGTACTTTGGCAGGGATGCGGTTCTTCGTTCAGCCCGGTAACCATGGATGGGGCTTATTCCAGTACCATTACTTCTACTGATGCAAGTGGTTGTTTGGTTTTTAGGTTTTATTCGGATGGTTCCGTAACGGAATCCGGATGGGACATTACCCTCGACTGTGTTTCATGTGGCTATGGCCCCAACGGTACTGATGCCAACGATTGTACAAATTCAATCGCCATTTGCGAGGATGAATCCTACTCAGGATCAAGCAGTGGACCAGGGCTTTCAAGTGACGGCTGTGCCGGATGCCAAATCAGTGAAAATTACGCTACCTGGTATCACTTCGAAGTAGAAACAGGAGGTACCATGTCACTTACCATTGATCCTGTTGATAATAATGATGATTATGATTTTGCACTGTATCAAGCCGGTGATTGCAGTTCTTTGGGGGCACCTGTCAGATGCTCTTATGCTGCAAACACAGGCAATGGAGGCATGGCTAACGGATCTGGAGACAACTCTGAAGATGTAAATGGCGATGGATGGGTAGAAGACATTGCTGTCAGCGCCGGTGAAAGTTACTATTTGCTCGTTAACAACTGGTCAGCAGGAGGTTCAGGATTTGACCTGAACTGGTCACTCGGTGGCGGCGGAGCCATGGATTGTTCCATTATTTGTCCGGATATTTCGATGAGTTCTACAGACGAAAGTTGCTCCGGAACCGGTGATGGAACAGCCACAGTAACAATTACCTCAGGCGGATCACCAAATTTTGATTACCTGTGGTCAAATGGCGATAACACAACAAACACATCCAGTACATCCAATACAATAACAGGACTCAGCGCTGGCACATACACAGTGTCTGTTTACGATGCCGAAGGATGTGAAGTTATTGATATTGTGACAGTATCAGC
>JAYENB010000209.1:6574-11485 GCA_034721855.1 Bacteroidota bacterium | reverse complement strand
GCCCATCCGTGTTAATCCGTGCAATCTGTGTCAAAAACCCAACCCCTGACGCAAGACAGCCAAAATCCGCGAAAATCCGCCAAATCCGCGTCATCAGCGTTCCAACCCCTGTCGCAGACAGCCCATCCGTGTTAATCCGTGCCAATCCCTGACCGTCAGGCAGGCGTGTTCCCAAAAAACATCCGCGAAAATCCGTAAGATCTGCATCATCCGTGTTCTGAAAAATAATATCAGTCTGGCTTAATTTTTTTTAATACGCCTAAAATCTACATTTTTACTTTTAAAACTAAACTCATTATATTATCTTTGTCGTAAATCATCAAAAAACAAAACAGTATGGAAGCTCACGAAATTGATTACAAAATCTCAGGACATGATATTCAGTACGTAGAAGTGGAACTGGATCCTGATGAAACGGTAATTGCCGAAGCAGGAACCATGTTTTACATGGAAAAAGACATCGATTTTCAAACCAAAATGGGTGACGGTTCAGACCCAAAACAAGGGGTGTTCAAAAAACTCATGAAAGCCGGGGGACGTATGCTTACCGGCGAATCCTTGTTTATGACCCATTTCACTCACAAAGGAACCGGAAAGGGCCACGTGGCATTTGCAGCCCCCTACCCGGGAACCATTGTACCCATTTCTCTCGGGGATTTAAACGGGAACCTCGTTGCACAACGCGATGCATTTTTATGCGCTGCCATGGGCACTAAACTTTCGGTTACAATGAACAAACGCTTGGGTACTGGTTTGGTTGGCGGTGAAGGCTTTATTTTGCAAAAAATTACCGGTGAAGGCATGGCATTTGTTCATGCAGGTGGAACCTTGGTGGAAAAAGAACTGCACGATGAAACCATACGTGTGGATACAGGCTGTGTGGCTGCTTTTGAAGACAGCATTGATTTTAGCGTTGAAAAAGCCGGCAACCTCAAATCCATGGTTTTTGGCGGTGAAGGTCTTTTTCTGGCAACATTGAGAGGCACTGGTAAAATCTGGTTGCAATCCATGCCCATCAAAAAACTCATGAAAGAATTATCACCCCGAAGCGGAAACCAGAAAAAAGGCTCTCGCAGTATAATTGGTAGTTTTCTGGAAAGCTAAAACACCTTAGGACTGATATATTATTTAAATTTTGTTATTTTAACTCTTTAAACTGGGTTCATTAATTATTCAGCCAAGAAGATGAACATTTCTCTTTTTGGCTGAATTTACCGCTGTTTTTGCCAAATCTCCAGCTCTTTCACCTTACCGTCATCCACAACAAAACGCAAGACTGTCCGCACTTTATGCAACCCGCTGTTTCCCGCTGCACCCGGGTTGATATGAAGTAAATCAAGCCGTTTGTCAGGCATCACCTTGAGTATATGCGAATGTCCGGAAATGAACAAACCCGGAGGTTGCTTAAATATTTCAGGTTTTACCCCAGGTGCATAACGACCGGGATAGCCACCAATGTGTGTCATCCAGACCTTAAGGCCTTCAATGTCAAAACGCTGGTGTTCAGGATAGCGCAAGCGTATGTCATGGCTGTCAACGTTGCCATACACTGCACGCAGCGACTTAAACGCTTCAAGGCGGTCACTTATTTCAATCGTACCTATGTCTCCCGCGTGCCAGATTTCATCCACATCTTTCAAAAATTCAAAATACGCTTCATCAAAAAAGCCATGTGTATCCGATAACAATCCTATGCGTTTCATGCAGTAAATGTCGGGAAAAATCAGAAAAACTGAAAAACATGCGTAACTAATCAGTATCAACAAAAATAACTACTCCCCGCAAAGACGGAAAGACGCAAAGTTATAAAATTTAACGGACTATCAAGATACCACGACTGAAAGATGGCACGATAGCACGAAATATAAAGTGATAAAACTTTATTTCTTTCTTCAATCTCTCTATCGTGCCATCGTGCTTTCGCGCAATCGCTTATAATTCATCCTTTTCCATTTCTCAGCGTCTCAGCGTCTCTGCGGTAACAGTCGGTAAAAATTGTATGTACCTTTCTATTTACAAATATCCAATTTTTTCTATCTTGCAACAAAAATTGTGTGAATTATGTTACTGGTTTATTGCCCCGGAATCGATACAAAAAACATCATCAGCCTGTCGAACGATGAAGCTCACCATCTGACACGGGTGTTGCGAAAACTTGAAGGGGATGAAATCTTCATCTGTGATGGATCAGGGAATCTATTCCTCGGAACCATTGTTTCATCATCAAAAAAACAAACAGACATCAGGGCTACTTCGCTTGTAAAAACACTGAAAGAACCGGAAAGCAAACTTTCCATTGCCATAGCTCCGACAAAAAACATCAGTCGGTTTGAATGGTTTGTTGAAAAAGCCACCGAAATCGGTGTTGCTGAGATCATTCCAATCACAACAAAACACTCCGAACGTGACAGGATCAAACTCCCCCGCATTGAAAAGATCATCATTTCTGCCATGAAACAATCCGGACATTTGTTTAAACCCACATTGCATCCATTGACAACATTTAACGATATTATCCAGATGAAATCTCAAGCACGCTTCATCGCCTACAGCGAAACATTGCCACCAAAACACTTTATTAACCTGGTAGATACAACTAAGCACAGCTTAATTCTGATTGGTCCGGAAGGGGATTTTTCCGCATCTGAATACACCAACGCCATAGATGCTGGTTTTTATCCGGTACAACTAGGCAATTCACGCCTCAGAACTGAAACAGCAGGTGTAACAGCAGCACAAATTTTTGAAAATAAAAAATACAACAACTGTAATTAAAAAGTTGTAACTACTCAGTGCTAAAAAAAACTTAACTATTCAGACACATGGCTAATGATAGCACGATAGCGAGATAGCACGACAGAACGAAATGGAAGAAATAAGAACACATATCGGTATTAATCACTATGTACACCAATCCAGACCACTGGAAATTATGAGAATCCCATTTAATCATATATCATCTCGCAATCGTGCCATCGTGCTATCGTGATTTTGCGTCTCTCCGTCTCTGCGGTGAGCAGCTACTTTTGCTGATACTGATTCCTTCCAAAAATTTATATGAAGTTGATTTATAAAACAATATCCCCTTCAAACACAAATGCTGCCGGTCCTTCCAGCCACACATTAAAAAAATCACCACTGCGTATCAGATGTACATTTATGTCACCTCCGCGCATGTGTACAGTGATAACCGTATCCGGTAAATCATGCCGGGTAGCCTGGTAAACAGCTCCTGCAACGGCTCCTGTTCCACATGCCAGGGTTTCATTTTCAACACCTCGTTCATACGTCCGCTGGCAAATCTCAGTTTCTGAAATCTCACTAATGAAATTCACATTGACACCATCCGGTTTATACATTTCATCTTCCCTGATGCGACTTCCTTCTCTTATCACGTCATAGTTTTCAAGGTATTCCACTGGCACAACAACATGCGGACTACCCGTATCAATCACCGGGTCACCCTTAAGCGAAGGTATCTGAACCTCATGCATATCCAGGTACTGTTCATCTTCTTCAATCCAGCCTTTATACACATTCCTGGCAGCTTCAAATTGAGATTCCACACCTGCCAGGCCTCTGTGATGTGCAAAAAGATGCACACACCTGCCACCATTTCCACACATGCTGCCTTCATAACCATCTGAATTATAATATATCATCCGGAAATCATAATCATCTGAAGGACGCACGATCATCAATCCATCGGCACCAATACCAAAATGCCGGTCACACATTTTTCTTATGTCAGTATGATTTAGTTTAAATGCTGAATTCATTTCATCAATTATGATAAAATCATTGCCCGCTCCCTGATATTTGTAAAAATGAATTTTCATAAAATTTTGTTAAAACAAAAACACTACCAAGCGTTTTTTCGTTAAAACAACAAAAGTAACAATAAATTGAGCGATGATGAAAGCAAGAAACATTAATCTTTTTTTATAAATTTGTATGAAATTTTCCTGTATCTTTACAACCTTTTAGAAAAAGATACGTATAATATAATATAGACAGGACATTTTTTTAACGAAAATTTTAGGCGACACATTTTATGAGACAACTAAAGATCACAAAATCGATTACCAATCGTGAAAGTGCTTCACTTGACAAGTATTTACAGGAAATAGGCAGGGAAGAACTGATCACCGTTGAGGAAGAAGTTGAACTGGCGCAACGTATTAAGCAAGGCGATCAATTGGCACTGGAAAAACTCACACGTGCAAACCTTCGATTTGTTGTGTCTGTGGCCAAACAGTATCAAAACCAGGGCTTAAGTTTACCAGACCTTATCAATGAAGGCAACCTGGGGTTAATACGGGCAGCGGAAAAATTTGATGAAACACGCGGATTTAAATTCATCTCTTATGCTGTCTGGTGGATACGGCAAAGTATTCTTCAAGCATTGGCCGAACAATCACGTATTGTTCGTTTACCCTTAAACCAGGTAGGCTCATTGAACAAAATCAATAAAGCCTTCTCACGGTTTGAGCAGAAACATGAACGCAAACCAACATCCGAAGAACTGGGAAAAGAACTGGACCTGCCATCAGAAAAAGTTTCTGATACGCTACGGGTTTCCGGTCGTCATGTATCTGTTGATGCCCCTTTTGTAACAGGTGAAGAAAACTCACTGCTGGATGTATTGGAAAACGCTGATTCTCCAAGTGCAGACAACAGCCTGATAGGTGAATCCCTCAGCCGTGAAGTGGAACGGGCACTGGCAACACTCACTGACAGAGAGCGGGACATTGTGCGTTATTTCTTTGGCATCAATTGCCAGGAAATGACACTGGAAGAAATCGGACAAGAATTTACTCTTACCAGGGAACGTGTCCGGCAAATCAAAGAAAAAGCCATCCGACGGCTAAGGCATACATCAAGAAGTAAATTACTGAAAGCTTACCTGGG
>JAYENB010000209.1:0-6474 GCA_034721855.1 Bacteroidota bacterium | reverse complement strand
TGGGTAGCTGTTGGAAGATCAATACTGTATTCTCCGTCTGAATTTGTAGTTGTTTCATACTGAAGGGTTTGGTAAGTGTACCCTGTAACGGGTTCAAGCACCAAATCCGCCGCATCAATACGGAAAATGATAGTTTTTCCTGCCGACACTTTTTCTGTGCTTGTATTGCTCAGGTCAAGCTCGGCATACACAGTACCTTTAAGTGTAGCTGTTGGAGTAGTTCCGGGATCTTCTTCTTCATCATCACAACTTGTGAATGTAAAGAAACCTCCAATGAGGATCATAAGGATAATTGACAACGATTTTTTCATAATTTTTTGTTTTTTAAGGTTAATTACTCAATTTTTTCATTAAAAATGGAATATCATAAATATGCTACCCATGTAATTATTATCTGTATCTAAATTGAAAGTAGCATCTTTGGCCTGCTCGGTTGTATTGGTTTCAATTTCAGTGCCGTTCCACATTTCAGCAGTTTCTTCGGATTTAAGCATGAAATTGTAATTAAATCCCCAGCCAAATTCTCCGCCAATTGAAATTTTGGGGAGAAAGAAATACTCAACCCCGATAAAACCACGTAAACCTGCCCCCATACTTTGGTTGTAAGATTCAAGAACACGTCCGTCAGTAGTTAAATTGCCACCAAAGTTGGTAAAGTTGGGACTGTTGAAATCGGCAGTAATGGGATTTCCATAGTCATACTTGGTGTTGGATGCGAAATAATTAAGCATCAACATCCCACCATAATAACCTTGCAAACGTCCATGCCCACGACGCATTTCATAACCGGCACCAACATGAACATTGGTAGTTCCTGTATGCTCAATGTCTTCAACAAGCACATCGGGATCAGGAATATCCTGGTCTTTTTGAATGAACTCCGCATTTTTGTCGTTCAGATAACCAATGCGCAATTCACCACGTGCTGCAGCATCATCAGAAAGATAATACTTGCCAACAATCGCCTGATTGTTAATAAAAGAAACGCTTATGCTGTTGTCAGCAGTACCATTGAAAGCGTTACCTAAATAATTTAAAAACGGGACAGCATTAAATCCCAGTCCGATATCACCACTTTCAGGCATCATATAAACGCCCCGGTCGGAGGTGAAATCTTCTTTTTCCTGGGCTTGCGCCATTACCGCTAATCCCAGAAATGCAATCATGATAACAATTAATTTTTTCATAGTGTTTGGTTTTGATGTTTATACAAATTTATTATTTATCCTTTCTAACAAATTACATGCCAAATTATTGTTTACTTCGCCGTGGACGAAATTCACTGGATACAGAAACCTTTTTCCGTCCTTTTTTTCTTCTTCTTGACAACACTTTACGCCCGTTCTTTGTGGACATACGTTTCCTGAAACCATGCTTGTTGTTTCTCTTTCTTACCGAAGGTTGAAATGTCCGCTTCATTCTAATTTCACTTTTACATTCTACAATTTATTTCACCGGGCAAAAATAACACCTTAAATGAAACCAACAAAATATTTCACGAATTTTTTTCAGGAAGCGGGAAGATGTATAACCATTTTTGTCTGAAAAAAGGATTCTGTAAAAAAATCACTTATGCTATGTACTGTGGAATGTGGAAATGATTCCAGTTCTTCAGTCAATTGTCCGCCTTTTAAATAATATATGCCTTGTTTCGGAAAGACACAGCCTTTGTCTAAGAGGTGTTTTGTTTGCATATAAAATTTTGGGAAAGCAGCCACTGCCCTTGCAATCACATAATTATAAGCTTGCCTGTGATCTTCAGCCCGCTCACTGACAAGCTTTACATTGGCCAATTCAAGTGCTTCAATAATATGTTGACAAACATAAATTTTTTTCTTTTTTGAATCGAGCAGGGTAAAGTTAACATGAGGAAATAATATAGCAAGGGGAATACCTGGAAATCCTCCGCCGGAACCAACATCTATCACTCGCGATGATGCAGGAAAATTGATGATATGGGCAATGGCCAGGGAATGCAATATGTGATGTAAGTAAAGTGCATCTTCATCTTTGCGGGATATTAGGTTTATTCTGGCATTCCAGGTTTTATACAGAGGCTGCATCAACCTGAATCTTTCTTTTTGATCAGCATCCAGATCCGGAAAGTAACCGGAGATTAAATCCATAACATCAATCTTATAAATTGTAACTAATAATTAGGCATTTAAGCTTTCTTGACACTATCTCCCTCCCCATCACTCCATCATTCTATCACTCTGTCACTCACTCACACTATCTCTCCTTCGTGCCTTTTCGCTATCGTTCTATCGTGCAATCTCTCTGTCTCTCAATCTCCACATCACTCCATCACACAATCTCCCCATCGTTCTATCGTGTAATCTCTCCATCACTCTATCACCGCTCGCCAACTCGCCCCATCGCCAATTCGCCAGCTCGCCCTATCGTGCAATCGTGCCTTCTCGCAATCGTGCAATCGTTCTTTCACTCTCCCGCGTGAGGGATAGAAGCGGTACCCTGCAATTCGCCGGTAGGCGAATGAAGCGTACAAGCGAATAGCCCGACCCCGTAGGAACGGAGGGGGCACGCCCTGATAATCATAATAACGACCTCCATCACTTCTTCTCTCCCTCTCTCCGTCACTCACTCACCCTATCTATCTTTCGTGCCTTCTCGCCATCGTTCTATCGTGCAATCACTCCGTCACTCCATCACTCCGTCACTCCATCACTCCATCACTCCATCACTCTATCACTCTATCACTCTATCACTCATACTATCTGTAGTAAATCCTAACTCATACATGATTAACGCTCCTGAATAGAAACTATGAATCTACTGTATGCAATATGGCACGCAGCAATTCTCGTGAACGGAACAATTGAGCTTTTACGGTTCCAAGAGGGACCTCCATTTTGTCAGCAATTTCCTTATAACTCATTTCTTTGTAATACCGGTATTTGATCAGTGTACTGTAACGTGGTTTGAGTTTTTTTACAACAGCGCTTAGCAACTCAGCTTTTTGCTCTTTGATCAATCGTTCTTCGGGGTCAAGCATATCACTGGCTACATCAAAACATCCTTCATCCCCATCATCACTCATGTTTATATTATCCAGTGATACATGTTTATGTTTTTGTTTACGGATAAAATCTATGCAATTGTTATGTGCAATTTTAAACAACCACGAACTAAAAGCATAAATGGGACGATACTGAGCAAGGTTTTTAAATGCTTTCCCAAAAGTCTCAATAGTAATGTCTTCTGCATCAATGGGGTTTTTTACTTTTTTCAGGAGGGTATAATAAATCCTGTCTCGGTAAATATCAAGTAAACTTGTAAACGCTGCTTCTTCACCGGCTTTTGCTCGTTTAACAATTTCATAATCCCGCTTTGCCTTTTTAGATAAGTTCGGATTTACTTCCATACAATATTGTTGCGTTGTCTTAACCTTACAAGCACAAAAATAACATAAAAAAATGGTAAAAAAAGATCGATTAGAGGAAAATATGGAAATAATTTTTTCTCTCCTGTGTATTTACGGCTTTTATGCAACACAAAAAATTGAATAAATTTCAACAACACCCAAACAGCAATTAAAACGTACATATAAATGCGTTCAGGGTACAAACAATATATCCCCATAAGTACAAAAGGCGTAATGCTTCTCGAAACCGGTTCGGCAGCAAGTAAAAACCGCTGCCATGCTTTATAGTGTTTACTGCTTGTCATGTGTCTGGATTTTTGCTGAATCCATTGTATTATTGTAACAGGTGGCCGGGAAATGGTTTTTGCTTCGGCCAACAATACCACTGCCGTGTTGTTTTTGGTAGCACAAGCATTGACAAATAAATCATCATCGCCTGAAAGCACATTGTTAAACCCTTTAAAGCCACCTCTTTGCAGCCATAAAGATTTTTTATACGCCAGGTTGCGTCCCACTCCCATATAAGGTTTTATACGTGTTGCCATGCCTCCATACATCATTGCAATCAGCAATGTATCATAGCGTAACATGGCATTCAACACACCTTGCTTGTGTTCATAACTTCCATAACCAAGCACAATTTCGCTGCCTTTGCGAAAGGATCCGGCCATATACCTGAGCCAGTTTTTGGATGCAGGGGAACAATCTGCATCAATAAATACCATGTGTTCGTGATTGGCAGCCCGGATGCCAATACTTACGGCAACTTTTTTTCCCCGCCGGAACTTACCGGCCTTAGGCACCCATGTAATATAAAGCTTGTCAGAATCCAGAGCAAAGCGGTTCAGTACTTCCCTGGAGTTGTCATCAGAACAATCATCCACAACAATAACCTCATAATCAGGATAATCCTGTTCCAACACAGCCGGCAAATGCCGGCGCAGGTTGTTTTCTTCATTGCGCGCTGCAATGATGACTGAAACAGGAGGTAAATCTGTGCTTATTTTTGCCTGCTTGCTGTGTCTCCACCATCCGGTAAACACGAACAACCAAAAAAACAGCCTTACAAAAACGAGTAAAACCAGGCATGCCGCCGCTATCCAAAACACAGGATCAGTCATCAGACTTGTTTATTTGCTTTGCACGATTCCAGACAGCGTCCATTTCTGCCAGGCTCATTTTTTTCATGTCCTTATTATGCTTGTTTGCATATTCCTCCAGATATTCAAACCGGTACCGGAATTTTTTGTTGGTGCGTTCCAGTGCGTTGTCGGGCATAATATCATACAACCTCGCTGCGTTGATTACTGAAAACAACAAATCCCCGAATTCATTCTCGATTTCCCCCTGTTCGCTGGTTTGAACTGCAGTTTTAAGCTCATCAAATTCTTCTTCAATTTTATCAAACACCTGTGCTTTTTCTTCCCAGTCAAAACCCACTGCCCGGGCTTTATCCTGCATGCGGTATGCTTTTACCATGGCAGGCAAGGATGTGGGAACACCCCCCAATACTTTCCGGTTGCCCTTTTCCTTTAATTTTAATTTTTCCCAGTTCTGTTCTACTTCCAAAGCATCATTCACCTTGGTATCACTGAAAATATGCGGATGGCGGAAAATGAGTTTCTCACAAATGCCATGGATAACATCGGTAATATCAAACTTATCTCTTTCATCACCTATTTTCGCATAAAACACAATGTGCAGCAACAAATCACCAAGTTCTTTTCGCATCCCCTCATAATCCTTGTCAATGATGGCATCAGCAAGCTCATAAGTTTCTTCTATGGTCAGTGTACGCAGCGTTTCAGGCGTTTGCTTACTATCCCACGGGCATTTTTCCCGCAGCTCATCCATGATATCCAATAAACGTTTAAACGCTTTTAGCCTTTCATCCATACCTTTCATTTTAAATTACAAATATAAAATTATAAATGAGTACAATCTAAAAAGTCAAAAAAAGAAAAATGCCACACTTGTACCGATGCATGACGGTAAGGTTACTAAGACACCATGTCACACACACAAAACAGAATTACAATGTTTTAAGATTTGTGACACTTTATGTCTCGTGGAAGGCAATGACTTTTTAGACTAAGCTCATAAATATCAAACAAAACTTGTCCGGCGAAGTGGAACGGAGACGGATATCAAATAAATTACAATGAATCAAGCATCAAAATACAAACAAATTTCGCTAAGCGAAAAAGCAAAAATTCTGTTTGTATCCTTATATGGGCAAATCCGTCTGCATGCCATTGCGCTCCATCCTTGCCCTGATGCAGCCGGCCGGTCTTCGCCTGCTATCTGCCATGCGGTGCTGTTGGTTTTGTATCCCGGCAGACAGGAGTTCACTCCAATCACTCTGCTGCCGGCACAAAACCAAAAAAACAGCCCCGCATGGCAGGATATCCGGCTACGCCCTTTTGCATGATATCCAAGACGATGGCACGATGGCACGAAGGCATGATAGCACGATAGCACGATGGGACGAGTTAGCGAGTTGGTGATGGGGCGAACCCGGAACCCAAAACCCAGAACCCGGAACACGGAACCCGAAACCCGAAACACAGCCTGTCCGGCGGTAAGTTTATCCGGCGAAGACGGGCAGTGGAGACGGAAAACCCGAAACACGGAACCCGAAACACGGAACACAGAACCCAAAGGCACGATGGTACGATTGCACGATTGGGCGAAACCCGGAACACGCAACGCAAAACCCGGAACCATCAAACCATCTCTCCATCACTCTGTCTCTCAATCTCCCCTTCGTTCCTTCACCCCATCGTGCTATCGTGCAATCGTGCAATCGTCTCACCTCTCCATCTATCCCTCTCACCCACCGTGCCAATCCGTGGACAAACCTAAACAGCTGTCGCAAGACAGCTATAATCCGTGTAAATCCGTCAAATCCGCGTCATCAGCGTTCCAAAAACTTGTCGCAAATAGCCCATCCGTATCCATTACAGGAAAAAGAACTGAAAGAGAAAAAAGAAGCGTTTGAAAAAGATATGGTAGAACGTGAAACAGCCATTAAAGAAAAAGAAAATGAACTAAAAGAACTAAGACAAAAAGTAGAGCAATTCCCCAAT